>NZ_AQXV01000041.1:0-34522 GCF_000376965.1 Methanothermococcus thermolithotrophicus DSM 2095
TACAGTGGAAAGGCAAAATCCATATATGAAATAGATGATGACAAGGTTTTAATTGAATTCAGAGACGATATTACTGCAGGAAATGGGGAAAAGCACGATGTGAAAAAAGGAAAAGGCCACCTAAATGCCTTAATATCTTCAAAATTGTTCGAGCTCTTAAATGAAAATGGTGTTCCTACACATTTCATAGAATACATTGAACCAATCTACATGATTGCTAAAAATGTAGAAATCATACCAATTGAGGTTATAGTTAGAAATATTGCCGCAGGGAGCTTATGTAGAAAATACCCATTTGAAGAAGGTAAAGAATTAGCAACCCCTATTGTACAGTTTGATTATAAAAACGACGACTACGGAGACCCAATGTTAAACGATGACATAGCTCTTGCCTTAAACCTTGCAACAGAAGAGGAATTAAAAGAATTAAAAGAGTTAGCATTGAAAGTAAATGAAACCTTGAAAAAATTCTTTGATGAAAAGGGCATAATCCTTGTAGATTTCAAAATCGAGATTGGAAGAACAAAGGATGGAAAATTAGTAGTTGCAGACGAAATTAGCCCAGACACCATGAGATTATGGGATAAAGAAACAAAAGATGTTCTTGATAAGGATGTTTATAGAAAGGACATGGGAGATGTTGTTGGAAAATACGAAGTTGTAGCTGAAAGAATTGGATGTTTATAAGCAAATATAATAAATGATTTGTAAATAGAGAGATTGTAGATAATTATAACCAATAAATAACATTTAAAATATTATTTGGTGAGCTCATGTACAAGGCAACAGTTACTATAAAGTTAAAAAAGGGAGTTTTAAACCCTGAGGGAAGAACCGTATTAAGGGCTTTAAATTTTTTAGGATACAACGAAGTAAAAGATGCTAAAACATTCAAAAAAGTAGAGCTCTTAATTGAAGGAGATAATGAAAGTGAAATCTTAAACAAAGTTGATGAAATGTGTAAAAAGTTACTTGCTAACCCAGTTATACACGACTACGAAATCGAACTTGAGAAAGTTGAATAATATTAAAAAACGCTAAAAAACTTCAGGTTTGTAATTTCTTCGCTCTGCTCAACTTTATTATTCTTTTAAAACTTTATTTTTCCGGTGAATTTAATGAATAAAAAGAAAAAACTGATTTTATTTGATTTAGATAGTACACTTGTTGACTGTGAAGTGATAGATGAAATAGCCAAAATAGCAGGTGTTGAAGACGAAGTTAAAAAAATAACCAAAGAAGCTATGGAAGGGAAATTAAACTTTGGAGAATCATTAAGAAAGAGAGTGAGCCTATTAAGTGGACTTCCTACTGAGAAAATAGATGATTTAGTTTCAAATTTAAAATTAATGGAAGGAGCAGAAGATACTATAAAAGAATTAAAAAATAGGGGCTACATCGTTGGAGTCGTTAGCGGTGGTTTTACCGTTGCTGCGGAAAGAATTAAAGAAAAACTTGGTTTGGATTATGCCATCGCAAATGAACTTTTAACAAATAACGGTAAATTAACCGGGGAAGTTAGAGGTCCAGTTATGGACGAATCTGCTAAAGGGAATATTTTAGAAGAATTGGCAAAAAAAGAAGGTATAGATCTTAAAGACACTGTAGTTGTTGGAGATGGGGCAAACGACATAAGTATGTTCAAGAAAGCAGGTTTAAAAATAGCCTTTTGTGCAAAAGAAATATTGAGGCAGAACGCTGATTTTTGCGTAGATAAAAAAGACCTAAGGGAAATTTTAAAATTTGCGCAATAATTTTTATTTTTTTATTTTTTTTATTATGTATGAGCTCTAACATTTTTTAAATTAACTTTTTAATAATGGAATATTTAACTACACAGTATAGTTAATGAAATCTATTTACTATTTTTTACAATGATTAATCACTAATAGAAAACTATATATATTAGTATTGATAATGTAACCAAACACGGTTAAATCCGTTAAAAAGTTAATATAATTCAATAAACTATATGGGGTTGATAGTCATGTGTCATATGGAATTGTATATTTGTGGTTGTTGTAGGATGAAGGAGTACTTTCTGAAAAAAAAGAATAGGGCAATTAAGTGCTTTATTAATGGGAAATTAAGTGCTTTAAGTTATGGATAACGCTTGGATTAAGTCATGGAAAATACAATAGGTAAATACAATAAGTATGTATGAATATTAGAGTATGTAAGAATAAATATTTAGGGTGATTACTAATGGTTTCAAAACCTCATGGTGGAAAGTTAGTCAATAGGGTAGCTACAGAAAAAACAAAAGAGAAGATTTTGGAAGAACAGAATGAATTTTCAAAAGTTCAAATTAGAGAAGGGACTGCAATAGATTTGGAGAATATAGCACATGGAGTTTATTCACCACTAACAGGTTTCTTAAGAAAGGATGAATTCCAGTCAGTACTGGACAATATGAGACTACCTAATGAGTTACCTTGGAGTATTCCAATAGTTTTGGATGTAACTGAAAAAGAAAAGAACTTTGGAGAAGGGGATGTCATTTTACTCTATTACAATGATACCCCAATAGCAAAGATGCAGGTTGATGAGATTTACACGTACGATAAAAAAGAATTTGCAAAAAAAGTTTTCAAAACAGATGAAGAAGCCCATCCTGGTGTAGCTAAAACTTATGCATTAGGAGAATATTTGGTTGGCGGTGAAATTGAGCTTTTAAATGAGGTACCCAATCCGTTTAAAAGCCACACGTTAAGACCTGTCGAAACAAGGGCGTTATTTAAAGAGAAAGGTTGGGAAACTATTGTAGCATTCCAAACAAGAAACGTTCCTCATTTAGGACACGAGTATCTACAAAAGTTGGCACTAACCTTTGTTGACGGAGTTTTTGTAAACCCTGTTATTGGAAAGAAAAAGAAAGGGGATTACAAAGACGAGGTAATTTTAAAAGCCTATGAAACCCTGTTCGAGCACTACTATCCAAAAGATACAGACATTCTGGCAACAGTAAGATATGAGATGCGTTATGCTGGACCAAGGGAAGCAATACATCATGCAATAATGAGGAAAAACTTTGGATGTACTCATTTCATTGTTGGAAGGGATCATGCTGGAGTTGGGGATTACTACGGACCATATGAAGCTCAAGAAATATTCCAAAACTTCCCAGACTTAGAAATTTCTCCAATATTCTTCAGGGAGTTCTATTACTGTAAAAAATGTAATGCAATAGTTCATGATAGAATCTGCCCACACACGTCAGAATACAGGGAACACTTTAGCGGAACAAAAATTAGAAACATGATTGTTAATGGAGAACTACCTCCTGAGTACTTCATGAGAAAAGAAGTCTATGAAACAATAAGAAGCTTTGAAAACCCATTTGTGGATGAGTAATATGTTAGTGATACACCATTGGGATACGGACGGAATAACCTCAGCGGCTTTAACTATTAAGGCCTTAGGGCTAGATGATTTCATCAATATTGTGCCCCCTATCGGGGAATTTAGATTTGATGGAAGGGTAAAAAAACACATCGAAGAAGCAGAAAAGGTTTATATTTTAGACTTGAATCTCCCGCAAGAAGTGGAGGATGTAGAAAAAGATACTGTATTCATCGACCACCATCTGCAAAAAAAGATTAAAAATCCAAAAGTTAGGCAAGTAAATCCAATCTTAGAAAGGATGAACGGGAAGGAGTTCCCTTCAGCATCATTTGTGGTTTCTAACCACTTTTCACTGTGGAACTCCTGGAGCTCCCTTGGAGCAGTTGGGGATATTGGAAACAAAGCCTTTGAAATCCCCAAAACTTTAGAACTTTTAAAAACCGAAGGTTTAACAAAAAACGAAGCACTAAAACTTGTTCAGTTGATAGATTCAAATTATATAACAATGGACAGAAGTGCTGCGGAAAAAGCCGTTGAATTGGTTTTAAATCGACCACTTAAAGAACTTTTGGAGTATGAACCCTGGATTAAAAATCTCGAAGAGATAGAAAGAACCATCAAAGATGTCTTGTCAGGAATTGAGGTTAAAAATGACATTGCATTTATCGAATACTCAAGTCCTTTCAATATAATCTCAAAAATTGCAAGAAAAGCAGTTTGGGAGATGGGATATAACGGAGCAGTAGTTTTAAACAGGTCATTTCATGAAAAAGCCCAATTATACTTTAGGATTTCTCCAGATTTAAAAGAAAAAATAGATATGGAAGGAATAATTCAAATACTGAAAAATAGGGGATTCAATGCAGGTGGCAAAAGCGAAGTTTTAGGCATAATTTTTGAAAAAAATAGGATAGATGAAGTCTTAGGAATTATCAATGGATACTTAGCCAGTTTATAAAATAACTGAATGCACAGCGAATAAAACCAATAATAACGTAAGTAGGCCCAGGCTATATTCTTAGATTGAAATATAATAATAAATATTATATACTCAACCTGGATCGATAGGCCGTATAAAGACAATATATGTAGCATATACATGACAATATTCAATAAAAAAACAATTGGAGGGTATATCATGAGTGAAGAATTAAATAACGGTGAAAATTCACTTTTAAAAAATCTTGAGGATGGATTTACAATTTGGCTTACTGGCCCAAGTGGGGCAGGAAAATCAACTTTGGCTTATGCTTTAGAGAAAAAATTATTGGAAAAGGGATTTAGGGTTGAGATCTTAGATGGAGATGTAATAAGGAATACACTATATCCAAACATTGGATTTAGCAAGGAAGCTAGGGAAATGCATAACAGGGTGGTCATTCACCTGGCAAAACTACTTTCAAAAAATGGTGTAATAACAATAGTTTCCCTTATCTCACCATATCGGGCAGTTAGAGAATATGCAAGAAAAGAAATTCAAAACTTTATGGAAGTTTATATCCACAGCCCCCTTGAGGTCAGAATCCAGCGAGATCCAAAGGGACTCTATGCTAAGGCATTAAAAGGAGAAATTAAAGGACTAACTGGATATGACGGGGTTTATGAAGAACCTGAAAATCCAGAGCTTAAAATTGAGAGCCATAAAATGAGCATTGAAGAGGAAGTAGACACTGTGATACGAACTGCACAGAAACTCGGCTATCTTTAAGGTGGGCCTTATGCTACTCTTCACATTTCTTGGTTTTGTGGTGGGTGTACTTGTTGGGCTAACTGGAGTGGGAGGAGGGGCATTAATGACCCCTTCTTTGATATTTTTAGGCGTTGAACCACTAACGGCAGTAGGCACTGATTTAGTATATGCATCTGTCACAAAAATATTTGGAACGATCTTCCATAGAAAAAAAGGAAATATTGAGCTAGATACTTCTTTAAAATTATTTGCGGGTAGTTTTCCAGCTATAATAATAGGCTCTCAAATTTTAAGATATGTCAATAGGGACCTTATAAACCATCATTTAACTGTGTTTCTTGGTATAATCCTAATAATAACTTCCATATTGAGTTTAAGAAAAGGTAGATTTGAAGGACGTAAGAGTCTTAAATTCTTGACTTTGATACTACTTGGATTTTTCGTGGGATTGGTAGTTCAATTCACTTCGGTAGGTGCCGGCGTTTTAGTGGGATTTATACTTGCTAACTTTACCACATTAAATCCCCGTTATGTTGTGGGTACTACAGTCTTTTATGGATTAATGCTCTCCTTAGTTAGTGCTGCAAGCCACATTAGCCTAGGTAATGTTAACTATTATTTATCACTGTGGCTAGTTCTTGGAACCATTCCTGGTGTTTATTTCGGCACCCACTTAAATTCAATTATCAAAAAAGATAAGCTTAGAAGGGTTATCAATATGCTAATCTTATTTACGGGAATGGTAACCATAGCAAGTGTGTTTAATGGGTTTAAACCCTGATACATATTTCTCTTTTTAATATCTTTTTAATTACCAAATAAATTCAAAAACTGACATTGAAATAGCAAATATAAAAATAGTGGTATTACTGGCAGGAATTTGTCCATTTAATCAAATCTAGTTTATTTACAATTCTTACATACATTGCAACCTTACCTTCATTTAAACTTTGCACTGGAGGTTAAAATAATGGCATTATGACGTATTAAAACAGGTGATAGAAAAATGGATGTTAAAAAAATATTTACTGACATCTTAATAATCGGCGGTGGAGCTGCAGGATGTCAGGCCGCAATAAGGGCAAAGGAGATAGATAAAAATTTAGATGTCCTAATAGTAGAAAAAGCCAATATAATTAGAAGTGGCTGCTTAGCTGCTGGAGTTAATGCCATAAATGCTTATTTAAATGAGGGAGAAACTCCAGAAAGTTATGTAGAATATGTAAAAAAGGAATCTTCTGGTCTTATAAGGGAGGATTTAACATACACAATAGGAAAAAGATTAAACAAAATGGCAAAAAAACTAGAAGAGTATGGGTTGCCCATTCAAAAAGATGAAAACGGTCGATACGTGGCCAGAGGAAAGCGAAGTATAAAAATTAATGGAGAAAGTATAAAGCCAATTTTAGCAGAGGCTACTTTAAAAGCAGGTGTTAAGGTTTTAAACAATACAATAGCTACGAATTATATTTTAAAAGATGAAACAGTTTGCGGAGCTTATGCTTTTTCTATAAAAGAGAATAAATTTTACGTAATAATGGCAAAAGCAGTAATATGTACAACAGGTGGGGCTTCAGGCATATACAAACCAAACAACCCTGGTGCGGCAAGACATAAAATGTGGTATTCTCCGTTTAATACTGGCGCAGGATTTGCAATGGGGCTTAGGGCCGGGGCAGAAATGACAACGTTTGAAATGAGATTTATAGCTCTAAGGGTAAAGGACGTAATATCTCCAACAGGAACTATTGCACAGGGAGTTAAAGTATCACAGATAAATGCACTTGGAGAAAAATACATGGAGAAATATGAAAATAACACTACACCAATGAGATTGTATGCGACTTTGATTGAAAATCTTGAAGGAAGGGGGCCTTGCTATCTTGATACAAGGGGAATAAGCGATGAAGATGTTCAAAAGTTAAAAGAAGCCTATTTAAGTATGTCACCAGGGATTATTTTAAAATGGAAAGATGAAAAAATAAATCCTAAAAACACGCCTATTGAGATATGCGGATCTGAACCCTATATCGTGGGAGGTCATGGACAGGCAGGATATTGGGTAGATATCAATAGAAAAACAACCTTGGAAGGATTATATGCAGCAGGGGATGTAGTCGGAGGTTCGCCTAAAAAATATGTTACAGGATGTATGGCCGAAGGCGAAATAGCAGTAGAAGCAGCAATAGAATATATAAAAAGCATGGAAAATGACATAGAAATAGACGAGCAAGAAATAGCAAAAGAAATAGATAGGGTATTCTACCCATTAAACAATAAAAAAGGAGAATTCTCTCCTGATGAAATAGAAGAAAGAATGCAAAAAGTAATGGACGAATATGCTGGTGGGATATCTTCCTATTATCGGGTAAATGAATCAAAACTTTTAATTGCAAGAGAACTGCTAAAAGCCATTGAAGAAGACCTTAGTAAAATAAAAGTTAGAAACAGGTATGAATTGATGAAATATCACGAAGTGGTAGATAGAATATTGGTTGCTAGGGCGGTAGTGGAACATTTGTTATATCGTAAAGAAACACGGTGGAAATGTTATCAGGAAAGGGTTGATTATCCTGAAATAGACGATAATTGGTTTAAGTTTATAAATTCCAAATATAATAGTCAAACGAATGACATAGAGATTATAGAACGGGAATATGAGAAATTTAATCCGGTGATCAATAATGACCATTAGGATAATAGAAGAGATATGCATAGGTTGTGGATTATGTACAAAAGTATGTCCAGGTAATTTACTGTACCAGAGGGAAGATGGAAAATCGGAAATTATGGACAAGAGAGATTGCTGGGATTGCGCAGCGTGTGTTAAGGAGTGTCCAGTAAATGCTATAGAAATGTATCTTCAACCTGAAATAGGTGGTAGAGGTTCAACATTAAAAGCTAAAAAAACAGATGATAGTATAGTATGGATAATAACAGATAATAATGGCGAAGAGGAGGTTATAGAAGTAAAGAATAAAAAAACATTTGATATGTAGTTATGAATACTGAACAGAGTGGAAGACTAAACTGTATATTAATTAGTATACGTGAATAAATCATATATACTTATATCACTATATTACAACTACTCATAGTAAACTGTAAGATGGATCAAAAACTTTATACAATCTAAGAATCAAAAGGTAAAACCAAAAAGTTTAAGAACAAAATCAAACGTGGTACAGTGGTTGAAAAGAGATTAAAGCCTTATGTGGTAATAAAGGAACTTTCTAGGAAACATGGTTTAAAAAACGAAGAAAAAATATTGCTGGGGACAGATGGAAGTATAACCAATCTTTTAGAAATACTGTTCGAATGTGAAGTTGTTGTAAAAACCATATATCAAGAAATCATGGATGACATAAATCACAGAACTGTAGTACTTGAAGTTGAAGGAATTCCATTGATCTATGCAGTATCAAAAATCCCCCTTAAGAATATTGAGGAAGATCATATAAGGGAGGGTATTAAACGAGATTTACTATCTGCAGATATCCCCATAGGCAAAATCTTAAAAATTCACAATTTAGAGACTAGAAGAGAAATAGTAAATATCGATGTTAAAGAAATAACTGAAGAAGTTCAAGTTCTTCTTAAAACCAATAAAAAAATACTGCCTCAGAGAACCTACAATATAATCCATAAAAACAAAGTCTTAATGGAGATAACTGAGGTGTTTAATGTAAGAGATTATATATAATATTAATATAAGTACTCATTCCTAAAACGACTATAATCTCCTTTTGCAACATACCTTTTTTAAGGTCGGAGTAAATATACTTAATTATAAAACATCTACATGGAGGGGGGTCAGATGTTAAGGGAAGCAATGTTCTATGAAGACATGGGGGACACCAAAGTCAAATGCAATATTTGCCCAAGGCACTGCGTAATTCCAGAGAATAAGAGGGGATTCTGCAAGGGAAGGGAAAACATAAAAGGTAAACTATATGCCATAAACTATGGTAAGGTGAGCTCTGCTGCAATTGATCCTATTGAGAAAAAACCATTGTTCCATTTCCACCCTGGTTCAAGTGTATTTTCAATTGCCACAGGAGGTTGCAACTTTAGATGCAAACACTGTCAAAATTGGCAAATAAGTCAGTATGCTCCTGATGAAATTCTTTACACCGAGCTCTATCCCAACGATATTGTACAAATGGTTTCAAAGTATGAATGTGATGGAATAGCTTATACCTATACTGAACCAACAATTTTTTATGAGCTAATGTACGATACCATCGAATCTTCAAAAAGGGATGGTCTTTTTAACGTAATGGTAACCAATGGATACATAGAAAAAGAACCATTGAAAAATCTTAAAATAGATGCTATGAACATCGACATTAAAGGAAACGAAAACTTTTACAAAGAGGTATGCTTTGCCAAACTTCAACCTGTTTTGGAGACCTGTGTTTTAGCGAAGAAATTGGGAATACATATTGAAATTACCAATTTAATAATTCCTACATACAACGACAGTATCGAAGATATAATGAATATAATAGATTTTGTAAAGAATAAACTTGGAAAAGAAACCCCACTACATTTTACTGGGTTTCATCCCGATTATAAACTACTGGATATTCCATCAACAAGTGTTGAAATACTTAGAAAAGCTAGGGAGTTGGCATTGGAAGAAGGTTTGAAGTACGTATATGTAGGAAATGTTCCGGAATATGGTGGAGAAAATACCTACTGTCCAAACTGTGGAAATCTACTGGTTGAAAGATACGGGTTTTCGGTATCCTCCAACAATCTTGACACTTCGTCAGGAGCTCCAAAATGTCCAAACTGTGGGGAAAAAATAGACATAATAATTTAATAAGTATTATTTTATGTAACTGAAACGGATAAGCTATTTATCCAGGTGGTTACTATTTTAATTTAAATACTGTAATAATTCTAAAGGTGATTTTTTGAGATACCTCCAACTTTGTACTATAGATTATGCAAAGAAAATTGTCAGGGAATCTATTAAGGAATTGGAAGATTTTGAAGAAGTTAACTTGTTTGAGGGAATAAATAGGATTCTCGGAGAGGACGTATTCTCAAATGTGGACGTACCTCCTTTTGACCGGTCAAAAATGGATGGTTATGCAGTTAAGGCTGAGGACACTTACGAAGCTGAAGAAGATAATCCCATAACTTTAGAAGTAGTTGATAGTGTAAAAGCAGGGGGATTTTCTGATATAGAAATTAAAAATGGAGAATGTATTGAAATAGCCACTGGAGCTCCTATCCCCAAGGGTGCAAATGCTGTTGTTATGGTAGAATATACCGAAAGGATTGGAAACAGGGTGAAAATTTATAGTGCAGTTTCCCCACATGAAAATATCCAATACTGTGGAAACGACATGATGGCTGGAGAGCTTATTCTAAGGGAAGGTATGAAACTTTCACCAAGGGATATAGGAGCACTTGCAGCAGTTGGAAAGGGAAAAATTAAGGTAAAGAAAAATCTAAGTATTGGACTTATATCAACCGGAAACGAGCTTATAAATCCTGATGAGGAATTGAAACCATATAAAATTTATGATGTAAATACCTACACACTGGCGTCTTCAATTAAGGAAAAAGGATGGGATTTTAAGTTTTACGGTATTGTCGGAGACAATAAGGAAGATTTAAAAAACTCCATAAAAAATGCATTAAATGAGGATGTTGTTATTTTAAGTGGGGGTACTTCTGCAGGTGTTGGGGATTTAACAAGTACTGTAATTCAAGAGCTCGGTGGAGAAATTTTAGTACATGGGATGAAAATAAAACCTGGAAAACCTACAATTATTGGAAAAGTAGGTAAAAAACTTATAGTTGGACTTCCAGGATACCCAACATCGTGTTTAACCATATTTGATGTTCTTTTTGAAGATGTTGATGGTAATAAAAAAACAATTAGTGCAAATTTCCCAATTAGATACCTCTCTGCAAAAGGTAGGGAAGAGTATCTTCCAGTTTCAGTTGTTAAAGGGCAGGATGGATATAGTGCATACCCAATAACGAAGGGAAGTGGTGCAATAACTTCATTAACCTATGCAGATGGATACATTGTTGTTGATGAAAATAAAGAGATTTTAGAAAATGAAGTTGTAGAAGTTCACCTATTTGGAGATATTAAAATTGGTTTAAGTATTATTGGTAGCCATTGTGTAGGGGTTGATGTGATACTACATAGGGGTGGTCTCTATGCAAAAACCATAAATGTTGGTTCCCTTGGTGGATTAATGGCAATTAAAAGAGGGGAAGCAGACATTTCAGGAATTCACCTACTTGGTGAAGACGGGGAATATAACATTCCATTCATAAAAAAGTACAAACTTAAGAACGCGGTACTTATAAGAGGCTATATCAGAAAACAGGGTTTTATGTTTAAAAAGGATTTGAATATCAATAGTATGGATGATATCATTAAAAATATTGATAAATATAAATTTATAAACAGAAATAAAGGAGCAGGAACAAGAATATTATTTGATAAATTTTTAAAGGAAAATGGTATTGATAAAAAAGATATAAAAGGTTACGAAATTGAGGCAAAAACACACTCTGCGGTAGGAGCTGCTGTAACTATGGGGAAAGCAGATATTGGTATTGGTATTGAAACTATTGCCAAAAAATATGGGTTGGAATTTATACCTATTGGGGATGAAAATTACGATTTCCTTATCAAGTCAGAAAAGCTGGAAGATGAAGAAGTTAAGAAATTCATCGAAACTCTTAAAAAAGTTGAATTACCGTTTAAAAAGCCTGAAAATTGTGGGGAGATTATATTTGAATGCTAATGTGTGCAGTTTTAACATAAAAGATACAATTATATTTTTTCGGCAAACAATCAAATTAGAATCTATAAAACTCTATAAGGGGCATTAAAATGCATCATTTTAAAGATTACTTATCTCATGTTGATTTTGAAAGTCTATTAAATATCGAAAAAGATAGACGTGGTGTTGAAAAAGATAGATTAGTGTTTATAGGAATAGCAAACGTTGCGTATTATCGTTGGTGTGCTATGAAATTAGTATTAAAGAGCAGAGTGCGTGAATTAGGGAATTTTAAAGCATATGTAGAAAATAGGATATATTATTCATATATCTTGGGATTAATTGACGACATACCTAAAAATGAGGAAAAATTATTGGATATCGGCGATGAAATTAGATTTAGGGACATAGATAAATTATTTAAAGAAAAAACTGAACAGTTTGTAAATATTGAGGACTTAATCACCTCTAATGAAGAAAAAACCAATAACTCCATAGAAAATTATATGTTATATGAAGCTATGGAATTATCAAAAGAATATCCCAATATACTTGGAGAGTATCTTCATGAAAAAATTGCCAAAAAATATCTTACCTTTAGATGGAATTTTAAATGGAAAGATTATGCTCTTATCGGTATGCCTGATGGGATTACTAATGATTTTATTTATGAGTTTAAAACTACTCGAAATGAGTATCTTAAAAGACATATTAGACCAGTAGCATTTATTCAAGCGGATCTTTATGGTTACTTCTTCAAAAGAAATAATAAAAAAGTCCAAATATTCGTACTGAACCAAAATGAAACTGAAACTTATAAAAATAATGTAGATAAAAACGATGCTCTAAACATTCTTAAAAAATTTAAAAGTATTGATAATGGAGATACTCCGCCACATCCTAAATCATGGAAATGCAAATCTTGTGAATTTAAATGTGTATTAAATCAAAATAATACAAGATACTTTGATATATGTGATAGTGTAAAGTATAAGAGTTTATTAGAGTATGTGGAAGTTCATAAAAATGATAATAATAATGTTACCAATAACGACTATAAACCTAAAATAGAAGATTTTTTCAAATAGAAAATGTATTTCAAAAAATTATTCTAACTTCAAAATATCTCCCAAATCCATACCCCTCATAACTTTATCTTTTATTAAATTCTCTTTCTGTTTTATTTTTTTAACATTTTCAATTACCTCATTTATTTTATCTCGTCCAATAACTACCACTCCATTACAATCTCCAACAATAATATCTCCAGGATTTACTACCTCACCACCGCAGACGATTGGGATATTAACCTCACCATTGTTTAGTGGTTTTCCAGCATTTGGAACTGTGTATTTAGAAAATACGGGAAATTTTAGGGATTTAATGTCTTCCACATCCCTTACGCTTCCATCGATTACTATCGCTATAACCCCTTTTAATTTTGCGTTTGTAGATGCTAACCCACCCCAAACTGCTGTTTTTGCCCCTTCTGTATCAACTACAATTATCTTATTTCTTGCATATTTTATTGTATTTACAACGGTTCCCCAGTCATCTCCTGAGGTTTTTACAGTAATGGCCTCTCCAAAAACAATCTTTTGGTCAGGGATAATGGGCTTAATATTTTTTAAAATCCTTGCTCCAGCATCACACAAGTTTGGAACAGATACTTCTTTTAAAATTCTCATAGTATCACTTTTATGCAAATTTAAAAACAATTGGTGTTAAAAATATATAATAGGAAGTATAAAAGTTTAAATGAAGAGTGGAAATTTATGCATGTGTTATCCATGATCGGCATAGAATATTTATTAAAGGGGGGAGAAATTATGTTATCTCTTGAAGATGGGACTTTTGCAGTTAAATTTGCAAGAAGTGTAATTAAACATTATTTGAAGGGAGAAAATATCATAGTTAAAGATTACCCTGATAAATTTGATGAAAATAGGGGTGTCTTCGTATCACTTCATACATACCCTGGGCACGATCTTAGGGGGTGTATAGGTGTACCCGAACCTATAATGCCTCTAATAGAGGCATTAAAAGAGGCTGCAATAAGTGCTGCCATTAATGACCCTAGATTTCCTCCAGTGGATATTTATGAATTGGAAAATATAATTATTGAAATAAGTATTTTAACAGCACCTAAGTTAGTGCAAGTTAGCGATCCATTGGAGTATCTTGAAAAAATAGAAATCGGAAAGGATGGTTTAATTATTGAGTTTGGCTCATACCGTGGATTGTTATTACCTCAGGTACCTGTAAAATATGGGTGGGATGTACCCCAATACCTATCAAACCTATGTATGAAGGCAGGAATATCTCCAACAGCATGGATTGAAGAGGATGTAAAAATTTATTCATTCGAAGCCCAGATTTTCGAAGAGTTAGAGCCTAATGGACACGTAGTCGAAAAAGATATTTATACGGTTGCTAATAGGGGTTAATAAACTTAATATAAATAATTCATTTTTACAGTTTTCAATATGTCAAAAGTGAGCTCCCAACGTGTTTGTTGTCAGGTGACAAACCCGTGGTTTATAGCAGTGTGCAATTTTAAGTCACTAACCAATACATTAAAATTAAATAGTTGTAGTAAATAAGCCCAATTTAATTTAACAAGGTATATTTTATGTTTAAATAAAATTTAATTGTATTCATTAGTTGAGTAAGTAATGCACACCACTATAATAGGACCTCATTAAATTTATTCATTTTTTACAATTTATAGTGCTCGACATAACAAACTTAAATATATCCTTCAAAATATGCCTACTCAACTTCGTTGAGTAGGTATCGGATTTTGGAATCACCAACGAAGTTGGTGAGCTATGAAAACCGTTAGGTTTTCGTTCAATCAAAATCTCTCGACGAAACCGAAGGTTTCGTGAGTTCGACAAAAACCAAAGGTTTTTGTGAATCGACAAATCACTTTGTGATTTGTCTCGATCAGCAAATCTTCGATTTGCTTCGATTTTCTAAAAGGTTTTGTCTTTAACTATAATTGGTGATATTGTGGTTGATATATTGCCTATTGACGATTTTGCAAATGTTAATAATATTTATACAAAAATTAAAGAAAAAATTGAAAATTATGATGGAGTTATAAGGGTTATCACACACCACGATACAGATGGATTGACATCTGGAGCCATTGTTGTAGATACATTATATCGGCAAAACAAAAATTTTCATTTAAGTGTTGTGGAAAATCTCTCAAATGAGGTTATTGAGAAACTAAGTGAAGAAGATGAGTATGGTTTATACATATTCTGTGATATGGGAAGTGGGCAAATAGATGAGCTCCTGAGCAAAAATTTTAATGCCATTATTTTGGATCACCACCCTCCTCTAAGAAAAGAGTATGAAATTAAAAATATATTACAGCTCAACCCTCATCTGTTTGGTGTAAATGGTGCAAAAGAGCTCTCTGCAAGTGGAGTATGTTATTTAGTAGCGAGGGAATTTGGGTACTATGATCTCAGTGTTTTGGCTATTACTGGAGCAATTGGGGATATGCAACATAAACCATTTACCGGATTGAATAAATTCATATTAAACGAAGGTAGAAGATATAGACATATTAAAAGCATTTTAAAAGATATAGTTTTTAACTGCTATGATTTGCCGATTTGGAAATCTATTCTTTATTCCACCCAGCCATATATAGGGGAACTAAATGGTAGGGATAAAATTTTAGAATTCTTGAATAAAATCGACATAGATCCTGAAAAAATAGAACTTTCAGGTGACGAGGAGCAGAGACTTATATCTGCCCTTATGAAATACGTCAATAAAGAAGATATCGTCGTTGATAGGTATATTATAGATCATAAAATTAACGACGCCTTTTATCTATCTGAGATTCTAAATGCCTGTGGTAGAACGGGAATGACTTCAATAGGAATTGGTGTAGCACTTGAAGATGAAGAATGCATAAAAACTGCTAAGGAGATATACGAGAAATACAAGGGGGAGTTAATTGAAGAACTAAAAGAGGTTGAAATAAAATCCTTAAATAATATAGAATACTTTTTCGGAAAAAAGGGTACTACAGGACTTATAGCTTCATTAATGGTAAAAGATAAACCTGTCTTAGGTATTTATGAAGAAGGAGAATTCTATAAAATATCTTCAAGAGGTAACAACTATTTGGTAAATAATGGATTGAACTTATCAGAAGCTATGGGAATTGCAAAAGAATTTGGAGGAAATGGTGGAGGACATAATGTAGCTTCTGGAGCTTCGATTCCAAAGGAACATTTAAACGAATTTTTGAAAAAAGTTGATGAATTAGTTGGGACTCAGATGAAAAATAACGATTAATAGGGATATTAATTTAATGATAGGTTCAAGGTGATAACTTGAGAATCTTTGATATTAAAAGAGAAACTAAAGAAACTAAAATTGAATTAAAAATAAACATCGATGGAAAGGGGGAGTATGATATAAATACTGGAATTCCATTTTTTGACCATATTTTATCATCCTTTGCAAAACATGGTGCATTTGACCTATCTTTAAATGCAAATGGGGACTTAGAAGTTGATGATCATCACACAATTGAAGATGTTGGAATTTGTCTTGGAATGGCATTAGATAAGCTGGAAAAAAAGAATATAAAAAGGTTTGGCTGGGCAATTGTTCCAATGGATGAGGCTAGAGCCATGGTTTCAATAGATTTGGGTGGAAGGCCTTATGTTGTGGGAGATTATACTCCAAATAGGGATAAAGTTGGAGATTTTTCAACTGAGAACGTTGTTCATTTTTTTGAGTCCTTGGCAAACCATGGAAGAATGAATATACACTTTGAAGTAGTTGGAAAAAATGAACACCACAAAATAGAAGCTCTGTTTAAGGCATTTGGAATAGCCCTTGATATCGCAACTCAAAAAGATGATAGAAAGGGGGTTGTAAGTACTAAAGGAATTTTATAGTTTAAGTCAGTATTATTTAACATTTCAAAGTTTTATTTAATTTATAAATTAATGCACTTATTGATACAGTAGGGGAGGTAAAAAATGTTGGAATACTTTGCTGAAATTTTAAGTATTTTGATAAGTATGGTGATATTAAAAAATATTGAGAATTATTTTAAAAGTAGAAATTTTGAAGATAATAGTGTATTAAAATGGATTTTTGAGTTTGTATATTGGGGCATTTGCTTCGTAGTTATGATTCTAATACTTGCCATTACTTGGGTAATATTTGGATTTGAAACACTTGGCAATATAGAGTCTGCAATTTTTCTATCTTCAATAAATGGATTCTCAAGTAGGGTTTTTGGATATACTGAATTTTGGATATTGGTCTTACTAACCATATATTTTGGAATAATGTATGCTGGTATTATAGGTGTTATTTTATCAGTTGCAGTATTTGTCTTTACTAACTATTGTGGCGAATTGTTAGATATTACAGACAATATGAAGAAATTTAAATTTTTAATTCTAAAATTAAAAGCAAATATTGTTAAGTCAAAATAATTTTGTTAAAAATGCATCTAAATTAAAATAAAATTAACTAAAAGAATTAATATTACACATTTAAAAAAGGTTGCATCCCAACCCTTTTTAAAGTGTTGGATCCAAATCTGAAACATTTGGAAGAGGCTAGATCCAAAAAGGAGTATTTTGTTTACTCAAAGCTTTATATTTTATCAAATATATACTTAAATACCGCTTTCTGAGCATGCAATCTATTCTCTGCTTCATCGTAAACTACAGAATGTTTTCCATCTATAACTTCGTCTGTAATTTCCATACCCCTGTTTGCAGGTAAACAGTGCATTACTATTGCATCCTCTTTAGCATATCCAAGGAGCTCTTTATTTATTTGGTACGGTGGGAATATCTTTAACACTTCATCCAAATTTTTGTTTTTATCACTCATGCTTATCCAAACATCAGTATATAATATGTCTGCATCTTTAGCCCCTTCGATTGGATCGTTAGTTAATGTTATACTTCCTTCCCCATATTCATTGATTGCTTCAAGAGCTCTTTTTACATACATTGCGTTTGGCTCGTATCCTGCAGGGGTTGCAACACATACATCCATCCCAAGTATTGCACCTGCAATCATTAATGAATTGCATACATTGTTTCCGTCCCCTAAATAAGTTAATTTAAGTCCTTTAAGCTCATTCTTATATTCTTTTATTGTTAGCATATCTGCGAGAATTTGACAAGGATGTGCAAGGCTACTTAATGCATTTATAACTGGAACATCCCCGTATTTTGCCAAATCTTCAAGTGTTTTATGGTTCTTAACTCTGGCAACAATGGCATCAACGTATCTACTTAATACCTTTGCAGTATCCTTTATACTTTCTTTTTTCCCAAGATGTATCTCCCCTTCATTCATTATTATTGAATGTCCCCCAAGTTCGTTGACTGCAAAGTCAAAGCTTATTCTAGTTCTGGTTGAAGGGCTTTCGAATATTAGGGCTATACTTTTGTCTTTTAATAGCTTCTCATGGCTGTATCTATTTTTTTTAAAGTATTCCGCATCCTTAATAATGCCTTCAAGTTCTTCCCTGCTTAAGTTACATAAAGTTAGTAAGTGCATCCTATCACCGTATTTATTCCAACATCTGGTCCAAAATTATAAACATTATTTTTAACCATTATTATCTTATTAGAAAAGTATTAATTTAATATATCTACTATTTAAAATATAACATTAATACCATATATCACAACATCTGTAGCGAGTGAAATTATGCATTATTTTTCCGAGAATCCGGAGTCAAAACACAATGAAATGATTATTGAAGGGATTATACGAGATAAGAGATTATCATTTAAAACAGATACTGGAGTTTTTTCTCCTAATAAAATAGATAAAGGTACAAAAATATTAACTGAATCAATAGAAGTAAGTAAAGATGACGATATTCTTGATGTGGGCTGTGGATATGGCGTTATCGGAATTTCTTTGGCAGATGAAGTTAATTCTGTTACAATGACCGATTTAAATAAAAGATCTGTAAAACTAACAAAGTACAATATAAAATTAAATAATTTAGAAAGTTTAAACATAGAAGTATTCCAAGGGGATCTCTACGATAAAGTTAAGGGTAAAAAATACGATGTTATAATATCCAATCCACCTATAAAGGCAGGAAAAAAAGTAATACATAAAATAATAAGTGAAGGTAAAGAGTTGTTAAAGGAAAATGGCACTATTTGGTTAGTTATTCAGACAAAACACGGTGCAAAATCTCTTGCAAAATTTATGGAAGAAGTTTTTGGAAATGTGGAAACGGTTACGATTAAGGGCGGATATAGGGTTTTAAAATCCAAGAAAAATGTATAAGGAGATATTATGATTGAATACATTTTTGGTTTAGTTGGGCTTCTCATAGCATCCATTCACGACTTCAAAAGTAGGGAAATTGAAGATTATATTTGGATTTCCATGGTAGTTTTTGGGTTTTTGTACAGTATATACATGTCATTCAGTACTGGAAATTATTCCTTTTTGATAAATTCAATTTCTGGATTTGTAGTATGTTTTATACTGGGCTATTTAATGTTTTTATTTGGCATAGGTGGGGGAGATGGTAAAATATTAATGGGATTGGGAGCTCTTGTTCCAAAGTACCAAATGCCAACATATACTATTTTGGGTAGTCTTTTAAGTGTCAACTATGTTCCATCGTTTCCAATAATAGTATTTATAAACGGAATGTTTTTTATGATTTTTCTGCCGATAGTGATTTTATTAAGGAATTTGATGAAAGGAATAAGGCCTAAAAACTTAAGGAAATTTCTTTTAATGTGTTTTGGAGAAAAAATGAGAGTAAAGGATGCAAAAGAAAAAAATAGGTTAATATTAGGTCATGAAAACAACTTTAAATTATTACCATCCGCAGATGACGATGATTTTTCAAACTATAATGACGATGAAGAAATATGGGTAACTCCTATGATACCGTTAATAATCCCAATAACTATCTCATACATAGTAACTCCTATAATAGGGGATAAAATAATTCATTTAATAGTCCCTATTTAATTAAAAGTTAATCTCTATCCCATAAATCTTTTCAATATTTTCTTTGTGGATTTTGAAACACTTTTCTTCGTCAATTAATCCAGAATTTATTAGGTTTCTCGTTCTTCTTGGGACAGTTTTTATTCCAAGAACTACTCCTGGCCTTTTAAGGTCATCGATATAGTCGGTTTCCATTACAAACCTGGAAGATTTTTTTGCAGCTTCATCACAAGGTTTTGAAGCTATTATTGAAGGAAATATTCCGTATTTTTCTCCTTCTAAAACCATGTCTCCACAGTGGTGTTTTACAACTTTTTCAGGATCCAAAGAAACAGACTTTGCCATATTATTAAACTCTCTAAATTGTTCTTCTGATGCAGTTTCTGCATGAATTTGAATAGCACAATCTAAATCTTTTGCCAGTTCCATTGAGTATAATAGTATTTCATTGGAAGCTCTCCATATGTTCTCATCTACAGGATAGTGAGGTCTTCCAACTTCTCCAATTCCAACTAAAAATTCATTTTCTTCAACAAGTTTTTTTGCATAGTTAAGGCCTTCTATGATTTTATCTTTGGCTTTTTCTAGGGGAATGCCGTTTTTAACCATAAAGGTTAATTCAGCAGGATGAACTCCAACTAAACCAAATGCTTTTACACCATCTATGCTGTTTATTGTATTTAAATCATTTATTAAGTCATCCATAGGTTTTGTTAATTCAGCATCTCCAAATGCAGGTTTGTTTAATACAATCATTACCTTTCCACCTGCATTTTTAAAAATTTTAGCTACTTTCTCAGCCCCATGCCCATTTACTCCATCTACATGAATGTGATTATCAGTTACCGGCAGATTTTTCAAAATATCCATTTTATCACTTAGTTTCTTTTAATTTTATTATCTATTATCTCTTACTCATTTTAGAGCTCCAAATATAGAGGGGGTTTCCTTTATAGTTAATCAGCTTTAAGCATTCAATAGGCTGTTCACCATGAAGAGGTTTTATAATTAGGTCACAGCTCACCTTCTTAGCTATGTCATAAATAAACGGCTGTAAATCCCTTGGAGGTCTGATAGAGTATATTAAATCAGATCCTCTGTAAATGTCCATATTTGGGTTAAATATATCATCAACAACACCATTTAGTAATTGATTTCTTGCTTCTTCTATAGCTTTTTCATTTGCATCTACAACAGTTATGTTTGCCCCATTTTCTTTTAATTTTTTAGCTACTTCGAAGTAGAACCCAACACCTATTTCAATTATTTTTGGTTTTCCCACTGGATTCGAAAATCTCTGATTTTCGTAACCTACCGGATTCGGAAGCCTTTGGCTTCCGTAACCTACTGGATTCGAAAACCGAAGGTTTTCGTAATTTCCGTCTTTTAGTCCGTAATTCTGATAAATATAATCAAAAACATATTCCATGAAATCCCTCAAGCGTATTTTGTTAGATTCGTATGATGATATTGGTATTATGGTCGTTCTAGGACTTTATAAAATTTTATATTTATAAATAATAAATAAAACTTTGAAAAATATGGGTGTAAATTAGTTGTTTGCGAAATTTATTGGAATTTGTTCATATATTACAAATTTTTAAAATGGTTGTTATTATTGCTTTAAATTTTAAAATAAAGGAAATGGATCCTAAAATATATGACAAAACCCAGTTTGCCGATTAATTTTATTGGAGTTAATATTCAATATCTAACGCAAACAACTATGATTGTAAACGACTTATAATAAATGATATAAACCATACGGATATAGTTTTTGTTATAATTTGTAACTTAATGAGGGGGTTTGAATGGTTGTATTGATAGTTATAGCTCCAAAAGATTTTAGAGACGATGAACTTTTTGATCCATTGCAGGTGTTTTATAATAAAAATATTGCTGCACAGATGGTTTCAACTACCGTAGGGGAACACACGGGAATGTTGGGGGGAAGAGCAACAACAAAAAGGACTATTAACGATGTAAATGTTGATGATTTTGATGCTATAATGATTGTAGGGGGCATAGGATCTAAAAAATACCTCTGGAACAATGAAGATTTGATAGATCTTGTAAAAAAATTCTATGAAAAAGGAAAAATAGTTTCTGCAATATGTCTTTCTCCAGTGGTTTTAGCTAAGGCAGGTATTTTAAAAGGTAAAAAAGCTACAGTATATCCTGTAAAAGAAGCAATAGACATACTAAAAGAAAATGGTGCCGAGTACGTCGATGAAGGCGTAGTTACAGATGGAAACATCATAACTGCTAAAGGTCCAGAATTTACAATAGTATTTGGAAATAAAATAGCTGAAATGCTTGAGAAATAACTTTTTTAATTTAACTTTTTTAATAAATTAATTTATTAATTTTTTTAATTTAATTTAATATTTATTAAAAATTGTTAACATTAAGGTAATATTAGGTAATAGCATGAATGCGAACACTAACTCCAGAGATAACATAACCAAAACAAAATCTGTTCAGAATCCAGGGGAATCTAAAATAAAGTATCAAAAAATAGGCGACATATTGATTGTTAAAAGAAGTTTAACAGACGATGAAATAAAAGAACTTGTTAAAAGAACCAACTGCAGGACTATAGTCAAATATAGTACACATATAACCGGAGATTTTAGAACTCCCCGTGTAAGGGTGATCTATAGCAGTAATATGGGCAGTAACGATAATAACGAAACTGAAACAATTCACAAAGAACATGGTTGTAGATTTAAAATAGATGTTTCAAAGGTAATGTGGAGCATGGGGAATATAGAAGAAAGGAAAAGAATGGCCCATATATCAAATCCAGATGAAACAGTTGTGGACATGTTTGCAGGAATAGGTTATTTCAGCATACCTATGGCAAAATACTCAAAACCTAAAAAAATCTATTCTATTGAGATAAATCCTAACTCATACCACTATCTCTGTGAAAATATAAAACTAAACAAACTGGACAATATGGTTGCAATATTGAGTGATAATAGAAAGGTTATGATGGAGAACATGGCAGATAGAATTATAATGGGATATGTTTTAAAAACCCATAAGTTTTTAGATAAAGCCTTTGAATTCCTAAAAGATAAAGGAGTTATACATTACCATGACACGGTGGCAGAAAAAATTATGAATATCAGACCTATAGAACAGCTCAGATATCACGGAGAAAAAAACGGCTATAAATTAACTGACTACAAAATAAACAAAATAAAGAAATACTCCCCAGGAGTTTGGCACGTTGTTGTTGATGCTGAATTTGAAAAAAATGAATAGAATAAGAATAAATAATATTAAGTAATGATTTAAACAATATAAGTTATAAAAACTCAAAACCATCTTCTTTTCTAATGAACCTTTTTCCTACATTAACTGTAAAGTTTATTTCCCTTCCAAGTGCATTATCCACCAAAAGGCTTCCAAGTGAAGGGTCTGTACTGATTCCACAAACTGAAGTTGTGATTCTTGGATTTATTTCTAAAATGTTTATTTCTTCACCAACTAACACATCCACTCCTACATAGCCGTTTAAACCATCGATTTTTCTCAGCGCCTTTTCGGATTCCTTTATTATTTCTTCCTTTAATGGATGGTTTATGTTTACTTCTCCACCACAGTATATATCGTTGATATACTGCCTGTTTAAGCATATAGGATATATTTTGTCATTCTGTCCAACAATAAAACTAACAGAATACGGAGCTCCTTCTACAAATTCTTGGATTACATATTCTTCATCAAGTACCTGATGAGCACCGCCGCACCCGCTTGTCTCTTTTATAACATATTTTTTTAATGGATATGTTTTAGGAGTTTTTACGGCTTCTTTTATGGCTTCGTAGGTTAAATATTTATTTCCTGCGATTTTAACCCCCTTACTTGAAGAACCGATATTGATAACCTTATGTTTTTCGATTAACTTAGTTAGCTCATATAGGATGTTTTCGCATTCTGGTGCAATAATCAACGCCATATCCACTTCATCCAGAATATTTTCAATTTTAGATATATAATCGTCATTTTTATTTAAAGATATAACATTGAAATTTGATGAATTATTTTGTGAGTTGTAATATTTTTCATCGATTAGTGAAGTTACCTGGTGCCCACTACTTAAAAAATGGTTTAAAATAGTATCATACATCAACCTACCTTCTTCAAGTATGTCTTTATCAACGATTTCTCCGCTACCTACTGCATACTCAAAAAATAGTATTTTAGGATAATGGGGATTTTCAGATTCTCTATTCATACCTGCACCTTTCTGCACATTTTTAAATTTTTACAATCTTCATTATTTCCTCAGAACCTTCGGTAGGTTCAATTAATCCATTGTAAACATCTGATACAATATCTTCTATCAGTTTTATTTTTGTGTTTTTGTTTTTTTTGTAGGACTGTATCATCAATGGACAGTCTAAGTAAATCTGCTGAGCTCGGGAATTAGAAAACTCCAAGATACTTTCTAATTTTTTAATTAATGAATTTCTCTTTAAAGGAAATAGTTTAAGGAAATTTACAATATGAATTCCATCCTTAAAGACGTAGTCTTCATCCATATGGTTGTTTATTATGCATTTGATTCCCATATCTTTAGCTTCACTTATAACATATTTTTCCAAGCTATTGCAGACCTTATAGCATGGATAATTTTCTATAGCACTTAAAATATCATCCTTACCTAATTTAAAAGGTTCTATAAACTTATGTGGGATATTTAATATCTTTAGGACATCTTCAATTGCTTTTTTGTTTTTTGGTGGTAAAATAACAGTTCCAAGGTCATAAGTTATACCGAAAGGCTGGAAAAATTCCTTTAAATATGCTAAAACTGGTAAATCGTATTTACACTGGACTAAAACAAGAACTTTTTCATCGTTAATTTTTAAATTTTTTTCTTCTAAGAACTTAATTGCATGTTTGGTTTTTTCATCCAGTATTACTTTATCCACGTAACTTTCGACCCTTATTATCAGGTCTTTATTAAATAAATCCCTAAGAGATTTGCTCAACTTTCCTATTGCCCATCCTCCAGGACCTATTAACGTGGATTTATCAGACCTGGTTAATGTATATATTATTAAAAAAGTTTTTTCATTGCCAATCTTCTCTGCGTCATCCTGCGGGCCAAGTGATTTTATTTCCAAATCTACTATTTCAAATTCGGTTTCTTTTAAATTTAGTTCCTTTCTTATGCTTTTTACTTTTTTGTAGATTTCATCCATTAAATGTTCTTTATCCATCATCATAGTAATCACTTCAATAAAATAAAAATAAGTATGTAAAATATGATGCTACCCTATGTAGGTATTTATTCTATAGGGCGGAATAATAAAAATAGTTAGTTATTTATTTGTAATGTTTTGTTTTTCAATTTGGCAATTATGGTTTCTCCTGCATAGACTTTATCGTCCTTTTTTACAAGTACTTCATATTTGTCTTTTGGCAATATTACCGCAGCCTGAGAACCTAACTTTATAATACCTATCCTCTGTCCGATAGTTACATAATCCCCTTCATTAACATTACTAACCGTTCTCCTTGCCACCATTCCGGCAATTTGAACTACCCCAACGTAGTCTGTGCCATTTTTTATAATAATCACATTTCTTTCATTTTTCCCTTCTACGCCGCTACCAAATGCAGGATAGTATCCCCCATCAAAGTGCTTAACATATACAACCTCTCCACCAATCGGAGCTCTATTGACATGGACGTCAAAAGGAGACATGAATATTCCAATCACGTAGGAACCATTTCTGTAGTAATTCTCAATATCTTTTAAAACATACTTGTTGCCATCCTTGTAGACTTCTGGAAATCCGTCGTATTCCTTTATGTATAAAACCGTTCCATCTGCAGGGGATATACAGATGCCTCGTTCATTTAGTGGCGGCGTTCTTTCTGGGTCTCTATAAAAATAAACTGTAAATAACAGTATAGAACATATACCTACTGCCAGGAATTTTTGGTATGATTTCAAATTCATTTTTAACACTCTCAAACTTTGTAACACATATATACATAAAACTAAGAATAAATGAAAATAGTATATATTATTTACCATGGGTAATGCAATATGTTTTATTATCATTATGGTTATAATATATTATTAACATAGGACAGTTATAAAAAACGAGAGATTAAAATCGAAGGTTTTCGGAGCTCACCTTCATTACATTCAGGTGATATAATGAAAATAGCCATTACGGGAAAAGGGGGAGTCGGTAAAACATTTTTATCTGCAACCTTAGCTAGATTATTTGAAAAAAATAATTACAAAGTTATAGCAGTTGATGCCGATCCAGATATGAACTTAGGATGTGCCCTTGGAATAGATGAAGAAATAACTCCCCTCTCTAAAATGGACGATTTGATAGAAGAGAGAACAGGAGCAAGAGTTGGAGAATACGGTAGTGTTTTCAAAATTAACCCAAAGGTAGATGATATTTTAGACAAGTACTCATATACAAAAGGTAATATCAGTTTGTTGGTAATGGGAACAGTTGAAAAAGGGGGAGGAGGTTGTGTCTGCCCTGCTACAGTTTTGTTGAGGAGACTTTTAAAGCATTTGGTAACTAAAAGGGATGAAGTTGTTATACTGGATATGGAGGCTGGTATAGAACATCTTGGTAGAAAGGTAACTGAAAATGTAGATTTGATGATTGTAGTTGTTGAACCCTCTAAAAAATCCATCCTAACTGCAGAAAGGATAAAAAAACTAGCAAATGATATTGGTGTTACAAACCTGAAGGTAGTTGTTAATAAAGTTAAAAACAAAGAAGAAAAAGAAATCTTCAAAGAAATATTTGAAAAGGAAGTGGGAATCCCAATACTTGGTTTTGTTTCCTATAACGATGAGGTTTCAAAATGTGATTTGGTTGGAAAACCTATAGACTTAAGTTCAAAACCTGGAAGAGAAATAGAAGATATATTTAAACACATAATAGAAACTAAAAATAAATAAAATATATAAAATAAATCTGTAACTTAGAGTTATCAAAAGATAGTGAATTATGATTTAAAGTATGGTTCTCGCTTATTAATGCATTTAGCAAAATACTTTTTAATATCCTCTCCATTTCTCAATGGGGTTAAAACATCAACTAAATTATTGTCCCTAAGTAAACAAGGTTTTAAAAATCCATCGTAAGTTAGTCTAATTCTGGTACAGTGGCTACAAAATTCTGTATTATCCACCGGCCTTACAAATTCAATTTCCAAATTATCGACAATATATTTTTTTCTGTTTTGCATGAATTTTCTTGTTATTATTTTATCAGCTTTATCGCTTATCATTTTTTCTATTGGCTGGATGTCAACATAATACTGTTTTAACTCCTCATCTGTGGGTATAAATTCTATAATCTGTAAAATAGCCCCAATATCCCTGCAATAGTTCATTATTTCGTCCAAATGATTAATATTAATACTCATTGCCAAATAATTTACTTTTAATGGTGTTAGTCCAACTTCAATGGCTTTTTCTATTCCTTTTTTTGTTCTCTCGATATTCGTTTCATAGGTTTTGGTTTTGTAATCATTTACTTCGTGGAGACTTCCGCAGGTGATTTTTGTATACAACTCTGGGTCTAAGGTATCTAAACTAACATTAACCCTATTTAATCCAGCGTTTTTTAATCCCTCAGCATATTTTTCCAATAGCATCCCATTTGTAGTTAATGAAATATCTTTTATTCTTTCATCCTTAATGTTTTCAACTATTTGCACTATATCCTTCCTTAAAAGTGGCTCCCCTCCGGAAATCTTTATTTTCCTTACGCCAAAATCCAAAGAAGTCCTTGTAATTTCCCCAATTTCTTCAGGAGTCATTAATATTTTATTGCCATTTGAATTATGCCCCTCCCTATGGCAATAAAAACATTTCAAGTTGCATTCAGGGGTTACCGAAATCCTTAAGGATCTTATTTCCCGATCAAATCTATCTTTCATTATATCCCTTGTAAATTATTAAAGATATAAAATAACAGAAACACGTGGCTATAATATACACAATACACTATTACATATATATTATATGTTAATTAATTATGTTGTAAATTTTTATAAATTATATTAGTTAAAAAATAAAAAATTTATAATTTATTCTTTTTTCCCTTCTTTTTTCTTTAAGAATGTATCTACAAATGAAACTTTTTCAATATCCAATCTTTTCATGATTTCGTTAGCTATGCCCATTTTGATCATTTGGAGGTTGTTCATGAATACGGTATTTTCAGGGAGTGTTATTGTAGCTGTGTTTTTTGTGAGTTTTATTTTTAATTCTTCGGAGTTTATTTTTGGGATGTACATTTTTATTAATTCTTCGACTATTTTTTCAGGTTCTTCAACCACTTCTTCTATTTTTATTTTGTAGTTAACTGTTTTTCCAGCTAATTCATGGTTGAAGTCAACTAAAACTCTTCCTCCGTTGATACTGGCTACTTTACCAACTTTTCCATCGATGTTCATAGATAATCCAACTACTGGTCTTACATTGTGTTTTTGGAATTCTTTCATAGGTACGATTTTTACTTTTGATGGATCTCTTTTACCGAATGCTTTTTCTGGAGGTAATTCAAGTTCTCTCTCTTCCCCAACTTCCATCTCCAATAGTGCCTCATCTAATCCTGGAATAAGCATACCTTCCCCAGCTGCAACTGTGACTGTATCGTAAACCATTACTGGATTGTAAATTCCTTCTTTTTTAGCCAACTCTTCACTTGTTGTGTCAAATAATTTTCCATCAGCATAACCTTCGTATGATATTTTTACCAGTTTCCCTTTTTCCATGGTATTCACCTTGTATATATTTTATTTGATTCTATCTATTTGATAAAACCCTTAAGGTTTTATAACTTATCTTCGTTTTTATATTATTCTTAAGTGTTCGGATAAACCTGTACAACAACTATAAATAAAAGACATATATAAATTTTGTTAAAATCCTGTAATGATCTACTAATTGGAGGATATTGATGATTTCAGCTATTATCCTATCGGGCGGGAAAGCAAAGAGAATGGGTGGAGAAAAATCTTTTAGAAAATATAATGAAAAATTTTTAGTGGAAAATATAGCTGATGTTCTCGTCGAGATGAAAATCCCATTTATAACTGTTTTTAAAAATCTGAAATTAATAAATGGGCCGGAAAATTATAAAAAATCTCACTCATTAACTAAAACCATAGATACGGAAATAGCAAATCAGCTCTATTTTTTTAGAAAATACCGCCAAACAATAACATGGGACATTTTAAGTGATAAAGGACCACTGGTGGGTATCTTATCTGGGATGAGGGTTTCGAGCTCAGAATGGATTTTAGTACTTCCCTGTGACATGCCTTTTGTAACTAAAGACTCAATAAATAAACTAATAAATTTTATTCCCAATGCAAAATTAAAAAAATGCAATTGTATAGTCCCAAGACATGAAAATGGTAATTTAGAGCCTCTTTTTTCAATATATCATAAATCCTCAATTAAAGTACTTGAAGAGCTCGCTAGAAAAATAAAAGAAAATGAAGGTAATGTGAAAAAAGAGAAAAAAGAAAAATATTCCTCAATAAGAAAATTGATAGATAATTTAAAACCCCTTTACGTTGATGCAAATGAGATAGATCCTACCAAAAAGACTTTTATAAACGTCAATACATTGGATGACTTAAAATTATTAAATGGCTAAACGAGTATTTTATTAATTATCTCATTAATGGTCATTTATAGTCCTTTCCTTCTATAGTGGTGTGCATTACTTAATTAACTAATAAATACAGGTAAATTTTATTCCAAGCCTTTTAGAAAATCGAAGCAAATCTTCGATTTGCTGACTCACAAAAATTCGAAGAATTTTTGTCGAGAGGTTTGGATTGAACAAAAATCACGAAGTGATTTTTGTAGCTCATCTCGCTTCGCTCGATGATTCCAAAATCGGATACCTACTCAACTTCGTTGAGTAGGTATATATAGATTGGCAAATCCTACGAAAACCATCCTTTATAAATGGGTTGAAAATGAGTAGTTAGCTTAAAATTGCACACCACCATAATTATAATTAGAACTCAAAAACACTTCCAACATGCCCTTGAATAAAATTATCCAAACTGCTTAGTTCTTTTAAGGCTTTAAATCCCGTACAGTGTAATGGAATTATAAATTCTAAATCCTGATTTTCCAAATACTCTTTAACTGTTTTGATGTATGAATCAGAAGAGTTAACTAAATGAAGACCGCCGATAACTCCTCTGATTTTATCTACCTTTTTTATCTTTTTTGCATACTCAATTACGTTTATTATACCACTGTGGGAGCATCCTGTAATAACTACGCCATCCACAATTAAGAACATGTCGTCATTTACAATATCGTTTTTAAATGTCCCATTTTCCAACTTGTAGAATTCTTCAGTTTCATAGTATTGGTTTCTTTTAACACATCCAGAGACAATGATATTTTTAGATATATTATAAGGTTTTTCAATTAATTCTATCTTAGGATATTTTTTCAAAAAATCTTTAATTTCATTTTTAATTCCAATATACTTATTTTTAGTACGGTCATATCTATCAACGAAGGCATCGGGATGCATAATAATCGGAATATCGATATTTATATTCGCATTTCCATAGTTGTTCGTTTCTATAAAATAAGAAAATCCATCGGTGTGATCGTAGTGCCCATGACTTAGAACTATGGCGTTAAAATCGTCTTTTTCTTCCATAATTTCCAAATTTTTCTTTAAAATTAATGGGTTTTGACCTGTATCAAACAGTATTTTTAAATCTTCAGTTTTTACAATTAGAGAAAGCCCGTGTTGGGCAAAATATTTTTTCCATGCTAAATTATCAATAATAACTTTTACTTCCATCCAACCACCACAACACTAAAACACCATTATGCAGTACCTTATAACAACATGCCGACAACAATATGTAAAATGATATATACACTTATTTATAATCGGATATAAATATTACACATATGTGCATTATGGAATTATCTTAAGGTGAAATAGTGAAAGTTTCAGGTATTGTAGAGCTCTCAACAATAGATTATCCAAAAAAGTGTTCTGCAGTAGTTTTTTTGTCAGGATGCAATATGAAGTGTGGATACTGTTATAATTACAAACACATAACTGAAAGATCCTATGAGATGAGTGCGGAAGAAGTCTTTAAAAACATGGATTTGATGTTTGCAGAAGCATTAGTTATAAGTGGGGGAGAACCTACCCTACAGCCAGAAGGTGTAAAAGAGCTCTGTAAACTGGCAAAAGAAAAAGGATTTCCTGTTAAGATAGATACAAACGGGACAAATGTTGATGTCATTAGGGATTTGGTTGAAAATAAATTGGTGGATTATGTGGCAGTTGATGTTAAATGTCGCTTTGATAAATATAAGGAACTAACAGGGATTGATGGAGAGACAATAAAAGAAAATATTTTAAAAATAATAAATATTTGTAAAGAAAACAACGTTTTTATTGAGTGCAGGACTACATTTATCCCAACCATAATGGATAAAGAAGATATAGAAGAAATAGCCAGTACGATTAAAGATTGCGATATGTACGCCATCCAGCAGTTTGATAACGAACATGCCTATTGTGAAGAATTCAAAAAGATAAAAACTTCTACAACAGAGGAACTCCTTGAACTTGGAAAGATTGCAAAAAATTATATTGATAACGTCGTTGTAAGGACTTTGGATGGGGAGTTTAGAATTAACAATGATTTAATGGATAATAACAAAAATAATATTAAAAATAGGAGATAATATGGATCTAAAAACATGGGGGAGTTACTATAATAAAATAATGGAAGATTTTGGATTTGATAAGGAGAAAGACTTTGAAAGTGCAGTAATTTTAAACGAAATAATAGAAAATACAAAAAATAATATTTCATTAGATGGGGTCAAAAATATCATCGAAGGAAAGGAAGTTTATATTTTTGGTGCAGGACCTTCTTTAAAAAATCATGTTAAAATTGTAAAAGAAATAATTAAAACTAAAGCTAAAACTAAAGAAATGGATTTAGAGGACAATTATATTATAATCTCGGCGGATGGTGCTACAAAGGCACTTTTAGAGGAAGGTTTAATCCCAGATATAATCGTTTCAGATTTAGATGGTGACATGAGCTCTATTTTTGAAAGTAATGATAAAGGTTCTATTGTGGTTGTTCATGCCCATGGAGATAATATTGATAAAATACAAAAGTATGCCGGCAAATTAAAGAATATTGTTGGTAGCACCCAAGTCCCAAAAGAATTTGATTACCTCATAAACTATGGCGGCTTTACAGATGGTGACAGATGCTGTTTTTTAGCAGAAGAATTTGGTGCAAAAAAAATAATCCTTTGTGGGATGGATTTTGGGATTTATACAACCAAATACTCTAGACCAAATCTAAAAAACGACGTTGAAGTTGCAGATGATATCAAAGTAAAAAAACTCAAATACGCTGAAAAATTTGTTAATTGGTTAAAGGAACATGGAAAATGTGGTATTGCATATATTGACCAATAATAATCCGCACATATTTCAAAAGACCATAGTTAAATTTAAATAATATAGTTATATTAATACACTTTTGAATTTCTTAAATTGCCCATATATTGGAGATAAAATGTCTGATACAAAAATTCGACTTGAGGTCATTAGAAATAGAATTAACGAAATAGATGAACAGATAATAGAACTAATGGCTGAAAGAACTCATTTTGCAAAAGAGATAGCTTTATTAAAGAAGGCATTGGACATGCCGATATATGATAATAAACGAGAACAAGAAATTTACGAAAAAACACGTAAACTGTGTGAGAAATACGATTTTGACCACAATGTGGCTTTACAAATAATGGATATTTTAATCAAACACAACAAAGAATTACAGATGAAGGAATTTAATAAACTCTAACGACAATTATAAATAATAAATAAATGATAATGTATCAGGTTATATATATTGTGAAAATCTATGTTATAAATAAAACCTTCGGGTTTTAAACACAGGGTTTTAAATCCCTTCACTATATTTGGATTGAACTAATTCCTACAACCTAAGGTTGTGGTGGATGTAACTTTCCACTTCGCTCATATTGGAGTTGAAACGAATATATAATATTGTTAAGAACAACTAATCTATAACTACTTACCATTAGAGGTGATACATTGGGAAGAATTAGACAAACATTTATAAAAAGAACTGGAGACGAGCTCTTTGAGAGATTTAGTGATAAATTCACAACAGACTTCGAAACAAACAAAAAAGCTGTTGAAGAAGTTGCATTTATTTCAACAAAAACGTTGAGAAACAGAATTGCAGGGTATATAACCTCAAAAGTTAAAAAAATGAGTGCCTAAGAGGGATGTGATTTATATGCAAGGAGTTTTTCCTGCAATTATTACTCCTTTTAAAGATGGGGAAGTAGATTATCAAGGTTTGGAAGAAAATATAAACTTTTTAATTGATAATGGTGTTAGTGGTATAGTTTCAGTTGGAACTACCGGTGAATCTCCAACTTTAACTTATGAGGAACATAAAAAAGTAATAGAAAAATCTATAGAAGTAGCAGATGGGAAAATAAAAGTAATTGCAGGAGCAGGTTCAAACTCTACAGTAGAAGCTGTGGAATTTTCACAGCATGCAGAAGATGTTGGAGCTGATGGTGTACTTTTAATAACCCCTTACTACAACAAACCTACTCAAGAGGGTTTAAAAAGGCATTTTGGAGAAATTGCAGGCGCTATAAACGTTCCTATAGTATTGTACAATGTGCCTTCAAGAACTGCAGTAAACCTTGAACCAGAAACTATAAAGTACTTATATGAAGAATACAGTAATGTAACAGCAGTTAAGGAAGCCAATCCTAATTTATCGCAGGTTTCAGAAATATCTGAATTGTGTGATATTCAAATACTATCCGGAAACGATGAGTTAACCCTTCCAATAGTATCTCTTGGGGGTTGCGGCGTAGTGAGTGTTATAGCAAACATCGTTCCAAAGGAAATGGTTCAAATGGTCAACTATGCACTTGAGGGAAAATTTGATAAGGCTAAGGAAATACACTATAAGTTGTTCCCTCTAATGAAGTTGATGTTTGTTGAAACCAATCCTATACCCATAAAAACAGCAATGAACTTATTAAACATGCCTGCTGGGGAATTGAGATTACCTCTCTGCGACATGTCTGAAGAAAACAAGTTAAAGTTAAAAAAGACTTTAATGGATCTTAATTTATTAAAATAAGTCTGTCTCAAATACGTCAATTATATATTTTAGTTTTGAGATGGTTTTAGTGATTATTTAATTATATTTTCTCTTTAAGTGATAAGATGGTAGATGTCGAAAAAATACAAAAGCAGGCTGAAGAAATTGTTGACAAGTTTTCAAAAGTTCTTGAAAGCTTTGATTTGGGTGATGAAGAAGAATATTATATCCTTGAAACCAAAAACGTTTTAAGGGATGATGACGAACCATCTATAGATCCTTCATTCAGAGATAATGCTTTAAATATTGCTCCAAAAACAAAAGAAGGCTATATCGTTGTTGAAAAAAGTAAATGGAGCCAATAAATGTTAGGTTCCAACAATTGAGTTTTGAACTTTGGATGCAACCTATCGACGAAACCGAAGGTTTCGTGAGTCTTAACGAAAACCTTTCAGGTTTTCGTAAGTCAGCGAATTTTTTGAAATTCGCTTCGACTCGACAAAAATTCAAAGAATTT
>NZ_AQXV01000042.1:0-36246 GCF_000376965.1 Methanothermococcus thermolithotrophicus DSM 2095
ATAAGGGAGAATTAAAAAAGGTAGATATCGATACTGCAATAGAAGAATCTGCAAGGATACTTGCAGAGGCAAGCTGGCCACTGCTTTATGGGTGGAGTGCCACACTATGCGAAACCCAGCAAAAAGGCATCGAGTTAGCAGAACTTGTTGGAGGGGTATTTGACAACACTGCAACAGTGTGTCATGCACCTTCGATTTTAGCAGTTCAGAATAGAGGATATCCAGTTTGTACATTAGATGAAACAAAAAACTATGCTGATTTAATAATATATTGGGGATGCAATCCAATGCATGCCCATCCAAGGCATGCAAGTAGGTATTCCATATATGCCAGAGGATTTTTTAGAGAAAGAGGAAAACGGGATAGAACAATAGTTGTTGTGGACCCGAGAAAAACCGACACTGCAAAAATGGCAGACATCCATATACAACCATATCCTGGGACAGATTACCTTATTGTAAGTGCTTTAAGAATGATACTAAATGGTGTAGAACCACAACAGGACGTAATTGCAGGAGTTCCAAAAGAAACTCTTTATGAAGTATTTGACGCCATAGGAAGGCACCAGTTCGCCATGCTTTTCTTTGGCATGGGGCTTACGATGACCAAGGGTAAAAATAGAAATATCGACCCTGCAATAACTTTGATATCTGATTTAAATAAGCATTTGAAGGCAGTTCTTCAGCCTATGAGGGGACACTACAATGTTGCAGGATTTAACATTGTGGCAGCATATGAAACCGGATATCCATTTTGCGTGGATTTCTCAAAAGGATATCCAAGATACAATCCCGGGGAAACTTCTGCAATAGATATGCTTATAAAAGAACATGCAGATGCAATGCTTGTTTGTGGTGCTGACCCAGGACATTCATTCCCAAATAAAGCACTTGAACATGTGGCAAACATACCCGTTATCAACATAAATCCTGCAATTACTCCAACTGACCCACTATCTGATATAATAATACCATGTGCGTTTAGTGGCGTGGAAGCTGAGGGAACATGTTATAGAATGGATTGTGTAGCAATAAGGGTGAAAAAGATTTTAGACCCTCCTGAAGGTATTTTAACAGACAAGGAGATACTTGAGAGAATGATTAAGAATATTAAGAAAATGATATAACTGAATATGTAACTGGATATCCTCTAGAAATATACGTAAATATGCGTAAATTATGCAAGTGTGGTAAAGAGGAACCCTTTAAGGGACTCTCTACCTATTTTACCACATATTTTCTAAAGCATACATTTAATATGAATATTATTACTTTTCTTTTTTATTTATGTATATAGTATGAAAAAACCATATACAATAATATCATTTATCATTATTAATAATGACAAATAAGGGGTATGATGAATCTTTGAAAAACATCTAACGAAAAATAATCCATGCATATTCTAATACATAAATGGAGGGCGGGAATATGGGATTAAAAAAACAAAAAAATTCCACAATACAGTAAAACAGACCATAATGTTGGTAGTATATGGTAATCTAACATCGGTCTTTGTATGTATGATGTACACCACATATATAATTTCTCAAATATTGTGATATATTTTAGCTACAATGTATCGATATTTTCATACTGGAGGATACTATGATAACATATGATGAAAAAATATCATTACCGCAGAATAATCACGAATATTCAAAAAACGCCACTACTAAGGCAATAAATATATCAAAAAATTCCACAATAATAGTTACAACATATGTTGGCAATGATTAAATTCTTAAATATGTAAAAGAAGGGATGCGTAAAAGTCTTTGATTTTAAGAGAATAAAATATCGGCAACTACTCAAATTTAAAAAGGGACGTATTATGAAAGGATCAATGGAGATAAAGAAAATATTAAATGATTTAATAAATTGTAATATAACAATTGATGAAGCTGAAACTCTTCTAAAAATACACCAAATTGAAAAAATTGAAAGGAAGATAAAAATAGATATTAATAGGGAGTTAAGGACAGGTATTCCAGAGGTTGTTTATGCCAGAAATAAAGACTTTGAGGATATAATTTTAACGTTAAAGGAGATTGTAGAAAAAAATGGCATAGGGTTTGCCACAAAATTAAAACATAGAGATATTTTAAAACTAAAAGAAGAGAAAAATGATATAATAAAAACATATGATCTTTATAATTTTGAAATAATACTAAATGAAAAGGCAAAAGCAGTAGTTTTTAAAAGAAAAGATTTTAAAAATGTTATTTATGGGAAAATAGGTATTTTGGCAGCTGGAACAAGTGATATAAACATTGCAGAGGAGGCAAAAATCACAGCAGAGGTAATGGGATGTGAGGTTATTTACTCATATGATGTAGGGGTTGCAGGAATACACAGGTTGTTTGATCCCCTAAAAAACATGATTGAAAATAAAGTATCCTGCATTATTGTGATTGCTGGAATGGAGGGGGCATTACCATCTGTGGTGGCAGGTTTAGTAGATATTCCAGTAATAGGTGTTCCAGTATCCGTAGGGTACGGAGTAGGGGAAGGGGGAAAAGCAGCCCTATACTCTATGCTTAACTCCTGTGCTCCCGGGCTGAGTGTTGTAAATATAAACAATGGGTTTGGTGCAGCATGTTTTGCTACTTTAATAGTGAAACAGATTTATAAATCAAAAAAATAAAATTACAGTGCTTCTACGGAGTACCTTTAAATCAAAAATTTAGGTGATGTATTGTAAACATTATTAGTTACTTTTATGGCAAAATAACCGGCCGATATGATGAAAGATGGCATAGGTATGTTATATTGGAACAAAATGCATTGGGGAAAATATCTATTTACAGGCTACTGCCTTAAATTTGGGGGCTGTTTTAGTTTAGGCGTTTCGAGACGAAGATGTTGCAGGAATACTGTGAATAAAATGGTTTGTATGGTCCTATCCCCAAGGATCTAGAATAAATTGTAGTAATTTATCATACTTAACAAAAATTATATATAGCATGCATATGTAATTTCCTTTAGTGTACAGCATACACAGAGAGGGATATAATGAAAAAGCTCGTCATATGTATGGTATCACTGCTATTTATCGGTATGATGGCAGGATGTGTAGATTCAGGTACATCTGCAGGTACGGTCGATGAATCAGGTAAAATAAATACTAATGTCAATACTAATACTAATGTCAATACACAATCAGAAAAGCCAAGTGTATTAACACTGTCTATTACAACAAGTGTTTATGCTACGGGGTTGGCAGAAGCGATTTCTGAAAAATTCAAAGAAAAATTTAACACTGAAGTTAGGTTCATTCCAAAGGGAACCGGTGGAGCAATATTGGATGCTAAAAGTGGAGCATCTGATGCTATAATTGTTCATGCAGTAGGTTCAGAAGAAAAATTCATGAATGAAGGATATGGAGTAAATAGAAAGGTATTTGCGTACAATTTCTTCATAATTGTAGGTCCAGAAAATGACCCTGCGGGTATAAAAGGGTTAGAACCTCAAAAAGCATTACAAAAAATAGTTGAAGCAGGAAGGGCAGGAAAGGCAATATGGGTTACAAGAGATGACAACTCAGGAACTAACAAAAAAGAGATTAAATTATGGGCCGCTGCAGGTTATGACTACGAAGAACTTAAAAAAGAAGGATGGATGAGAAGCACAGGTCAAGGTATGGGTGACACCTTAAAATATACTACCTCAGAGGACGTGAGGGGTTATACCCTTAGTGATACTGGAACATATTTAAAATACAAAAAAGAAGGATTAATAGATCTTGAAAAATTGGTTGATAAGGGAGAGGAATTAACAAATGTTTATGCCATAATATTGATTAATCCAGAAAAAATAGAAGGTAAGGATTTCGAAAGAGCTTCAAAATTAGCAGAATGGCTCGTATCTGATGAAGGACAGGAATTTATCGGAAATTATGGTAAAGACGAATTTGGAGTATCTTTATTTAGTCCAGCAGTTCCAGTTCTCACCAATAAAGAAGCACCAATATACCAGTGGATTGCAAAGTATGGATTTATAAAAGAAGGTAATAAATATACCGAATGTCCAACAAAATTCAGATACAATACAAACTGGAATTTCTTTGAATTTGATTCAGCTGAAATAACGGGCTAATAAGTCAAAGGTGTAACGTAATGTTCGAGTACTTAATAAAAGGATTCATGGATGCGCTAGTGCTTATACAAGACGATTACGTCTTGGAAATAGCATGGAGATCCATAAAAATCTCAGGTAGTGCCACTTTATTATCTATATCGTGGTCACTACCCATTTCTATTTTTATTGCGTTTAAGAAATTTAAAGGAAGATTTTTTATAAAAAATTTTATAAATTCGTTTATGGGAATTCCTACTGTGATATGGGGGCTTATGCTCTATCTTCTTTTTGTGCCGAAGGGACCATTGGGCTTTCTCGATTTGCTGTATTTTGAAAGTGGAATAAGTATAGGGCAGGCCCTTCTTATTACTCCAATAGTTATGAGCATAATTATTGACTCTTTTGAATCTGTTGAGAAAAATATTAAAGAGTTATGTCTGACACTTGGTGCAAGTGAGATTCAAACTACCATTCAAATTATTAAAGAAATCTGGGGATGGATTATACTAGCGACCATTACAGGATTCAATAGGGCAATATCTGAATTAGGTATAGCTTTGATGATAGGTGGAAATATATACGTAAGTGGAGGGTATTACAACACAAGAGTTTTGACAACTGCAATACAGATGCACACTGTTAGGGCAGATATTAGCACTGCAATAGCCCTTGGAATAATTTTAATGAGCATAATTATTATCGTTAATTTGATATCCAATTTAATAAGAAGAAAGTGGTATTAATGGGAGAATATATTGAGTTAAGGAATATCACAAAAAGATACGGCAAAAGAAGAGTTCTCGATGATATTAATTTAAACATTAAAAAAGGAGAAATCTTTTGTATAATGGGACACAGTGGTGCAGGAAAAACCACCTTACTTAAAATCTTGGCACTTATTAATAAACCCGATTCTGGAAAGTGCCTCATAGATGGTAAAGAGGTTAAATGGGATATGGAATTTAGAAGAAGAATTACTATGGTATTTCAAAATCCCGTCATGTTTAATTCAACAGTCTATAATAACATAGCATACGGACTTAAAGTTAGAAAGTACCCCAAGGAAGAGATTAAAAAAAGAGTGGAGGATGTTCTAGAACATATAGGTTTATTGAGTTATAAAGATAGAAGGGCAAAATCACTCTCAGGAGGGGAAAAACAACGGGTGGCACTGGCAAGAGCTCTGGTTATTGAACCTGAAGTTTTATTAATGGATGAACCTACTGCAAACTTGGATCCCAGCAACTCCATATTAATTGAAAATATTGTAAAAGACACTGTCAAAAAATATAATACTACAATTGTTTTGGCAACTCACAACCTCTTTCAGGTGAAACGATTATCGGATAGCACAGCTCATATGTATAACGGGAAAATCATCGAAGTTGGAGATACTAAAAAAATATTTTCTAATCCAAAACATGAATTAACGAAAAAATTTATAAATGGGGAAATGTTCTACTAATGCTTTTTAAATGTCCAAACTGTTTTATTGTTTTCTTCATTATATTCTACTTTTTGAAATTCCACCTTATAACCATATAAATTGCTAATTAAATACATGTAGATAATACAGGGTGCTAGCGTTATTGGAATGTTTTCCTTATTTAATTGGATTATACTTTCCCTCAATACTGGATTTATAACATCTAAAACAACAGTACTTCCATTTTCCTGAAATATTAAATCATCACTAAGACCCATTTCATTTATAAATGCTTTTTTTAATTCTTCTTCATTTAATTTTTCCTTATTTAATATATTTTGAGAATAGAGGTAATTAATTATATATTTTGATGCCAATCTCGATAAAGTTCTTGAATTATTCCCAATCATAGTATATAATGCTTTATTTGTAACATAAATCATGGCATTTAGTAACCTAACAGCTTTCATTTTATCTCCTGTTAATATAAAAATTAAAATTAAAAATTAAAATAATATTTATCCCACGTTATACCGAAGATGTGGATGGAGCTCCTAAATCTTGTGATTTATTAACGGTTATGGTAATGGCATTCACTGGGCAGGCTTCAACACAGGCGCCACATCCACCACATAACTCACTGTTTATAACACTAACTACGCCATTTACAACCTTAATAACTATTATACTTTCATCATCTGGTCCCTTTCCACCATATGTGTTCGGATCTCTTGCATTTACTGGGCATGCAACCACGCAATTTCCACATCCATGGCATTTTTCAGGATAAACTACTAGCCTATACATTCAACCACCTCAATTATCCGCCAATAATTTTTTAAATGCCTTTTGCCAGGCAGTTACTTTTATTGGAGTCATGTTTATATTTACTCTTCTGACTTTTATTGCATCAATTGGACATGCATGGGCACATGCCCCACATAAAACACATACTTCTGGATTTACGGCAATCTTTGGAACTTTTTGGGCAGGTTCATCCGGTTTTGGAAATACCAATGCATTACATGGACATATCTCAATACATGCACCGCAGGCATTACAGGCATCGTCATCGATAAGTAATTCCCCTTCAAATGGTTTTTCAACCTCAATGGCATCAGTAGGACAAATATTTTCACACCATCCGCATGTAACACATGATTCTTTGTCAATATTGGTTTCTCCTTTAATGGAACCATATAATTTTGGTTTTTCAATTCTTTTAGCCAACGGACATTTATAGCAAATGACTTCTATTGCATCATGAGGACAGCTTATTTCGCAAACTTTACAGTATACGCAGGTATTTGTATCCACTACAATATCTGCAAATGGTTTTAAATTTAAAGAATTAGTTTCATTTGGTATGAGCTCTATTGCATCAGCCGGACAATAGTCTGCACAGATACCGCACAATACACAGGTATCTTTGTCAATATTTATTTCTCCTAACACGAGATGTTTCCTTTCTGGAAGCTCCCGATCTACATTTATAGCTTCTTGTGGGCAGATGATTTCACACTGCTTACATAAAACACATGAGTTCTGATTTAAATTAATACCTCTAAGTATTTTGGGGTAGTGTGGAATTTCTTTTATGGATTTATCGTTAATTTGCAAAGATAGCGCCTCAAATGGACATGCACAAGCACACATGCCACACAATACACAAACTCCTCCATCAACATCCATCTTTGGAGCACATACATTATTTTTTGCTATTGCCCCCAGCGGTCCCATATTTATCGCATCAACAGGACATATATCCGAACAAATACCGCATCCGACACATTTATCCTCACTCCACGAAAGTTCCCTGCGATTAGTGCCGCCCCTAAATATTTTAAATCCTTTATCATAAACCTCCTTTGTTTGCATGTATACCACTCTCAATAGATTAATAGTTAGGGCATTAATTCATATATATCCGTATTGCTCACAGGTAATGGGTTATTCGGCAATAAATGCTCGTTATGTTCTGCTGACGCATATATTACTGTTTTTTTGTTTCCTCTACACGCCGTATCTCCTATGAATTTATAATATCTTCCTTCTATTGTGTCATCATTTATGGACGGATTGACTACTTCTCCATCATATAGGAAGGAAACATGCCCTATTTTTATCTTCCCTTTTATGACTATGATTCCTTTACCTTCTGCTTCGGCACCTACTCTTCCATCTGCATTTCCTTCAACGATTATTATTCCTTTATTTATGTGAATTCCACACAACAATCCAACATTGCCTTTGATTATAATTTTTCCTCCACTTAAGTACTCCCCTACTTCATCTCCTGCATTACCTTCAACAATAATAGTTCCACCTTTCATACCTCTCCAATCTCCCCTATAAGAAGAACCAAGGTAGTTTCCAGCATTTCCTTTTATTATCAATTCTCCTCCTTTCATCTGCTGACCGGCAAATGAGTCTGCATCACCATTGACCACTATTTTTCCTCCCTTCATAAGAGCTCCTACATACATCCCAACATTTCCATTTATGACAATTTCACCTGAGCTCATTTCCTTACCAATGTTTTTAACCCTGCTTAAATCCCCATTAATGATTATTTTAGTATTTTCTGGCGTATCTCCTACTTCACCTGAAATTTTAAAGAAATCTGAAAGAACTTTTTTCTTTTTACCATTGTAAACAGGTAAATTTTTAATATCCTCCAAGGTTTTTCCTGCAAATACGTCCGGGGATATACATTCTACGTCAAGAACATTTGGAGATTCTGTGAGCTCTAAAATGATTTCTTTTACATCTTTTTCAACATTTTCCTCCATAGGATGAATTATATTTTCAGCAGCAGTCGTCATTTTAATCACCCTTGTATCCTACTTTAATGGTTTTCCTATGTGGCACATATTCATAACCTGTCCAGTATGTGGATTTCTGCATTGCATAGTATTTTTTAAATTTCATTTCCAAATCATTGAGCATATCTTTGTATATTTCCTTATCACCAAATTCTGATTCTACAATGTAGGTTTTGCCCATATGTTCTGGATTAACAATTCGCCCCTCTTTTACAACTATTTCTCCACCTTTTATTGTATAATGGGTTTTCATAAAGGCTTTTTTTATGGTTTCAGGGTCATTTAATTTGTCTTTTTCAGGGTCTAGGTTATATATTGCTATATCTGCATCAGCACCAATTCCTAAATGTCCCTTTTCAGTTAGTCCCAAAACTTTTGCATTTGCGGCTCTTGTAATTGTTGCAATTTCGTATAATGTATATTCCCTATCTAAACTTTCAATTATGGCGTTTCTCCTTACAGATTTGTTAATTTTCGCTATTTTTTCATCCCTTGCTTTTTTAGACATGAGCCATGAAAAGACATCAGGGTATCTTATAAACGGACCCCCATTTGGATGGTCTGTTCCAAACAGCACCTTCCAAGGATCATCTATTAAAAGTGCTAATTCCAATCCTGCAGCCCATTGGATGGCATTTACTGGGTTTTTTCCGTTGTAAATAAATGGGGTCAAACCGCTACCACATTCAAGCCCCACATCATTATTGGCCCATTTTAAATTTGTGGTGGAATATAGATTATATTCCATAGGACCGTCCCCAGTCATTGTTGTGGTTTCATCAAGTGTAACAAATCCAACATCTATGGTAATATTTTTTGTTTTATTTATGTAATCTGCAATAGCATCTGCTTTTGAAGAAAAGTCTTTCCACGATTCTCCTCCATAGGAGTAGAACTGAACATGAGTGGCATGAACAACTTGTTCCCTCTCTGAAACTGTATTAACAGATACATCCAATGCGGCATCTGCGTTATCTATAAATGTGTCCCAGTTTCCAGGATGCCCCAAGTTATTGCCGTGTAAGTGTATAGAATGGGGGAGCTCTAACATTTCATTTATCTCTGCAAGTCCTTTTATTATCTCATTAGATGTTAGATTAAAATAAGGAACTGGGTCTCTACCACTGGTTATATTTTTTCCCCAGCTCCATGCTTCCACCCCTCCAGGATTCACAATCTTTATACCATATGCCTTTGTAGCATTTAAAAGCCAAGATACATAGGCGGCTGCTTTTTCTAACTCTCCATCGTGCAAATATTCCATTATCATCCAATTATTTCCCATTAAACATATACCGCCTTTATCAATTAGGGGAGTTCTTTCGAATTCTTCATGCAAGTGTTTTGCACCCATTGGAGCAAATGCAGGGTCAAAACATGTGGTGTACCCCATTTGGGCATATCTGTATCCGGTTGTCCATGTTGGCATTACCGAAAATCCTCCTCCCCCTCTTTTTACCATCATTACCCTATCTATATGTGGTATTTGTGCCATGGGGTCGGGATTTCTTCTTATATCCTCTGGTCTCAACATTCTACCAACACAGACTTTGGAGCCTGCTATATGTGTATGGTGATCAACACCCCCCGGCATAACGACTTTATTTTTAGCATCGATTTCTAATGCTTCTTTTGAAACATTATCTACGATTTTTCCATCTTTAACCATTATATCTTTAATTTCCCCGTCTATGCCATTTTTTGGGTCATAGACGTAGCCATTTTTTATTATTAATTCCATAATATCACCTAACAAACCGTTCTGTTTGTTGCAGGAAGTGCTATTTTTTCATGGCAGTTTGGACACTGTACTATTGCATTGAATGAATCAACATATTCTGTTAAAGATTTACAGTGCGGGCAGTACCAGATTCTTTTTCCAGTATTTTTACAAACCCCTGCTTCACAAACTATTGGTATCCCATTAAATGCAGTATTTTTTCGCATTTTGAAATTTTTTAATGATTTAATATAGAGCTCCAAAATATATTCATCAACACAATTCTCCCCACAATATGGACATTTCATAACACCACCTGTGTATATATTACACAGTGTATATATTACACATTATGGTATATAAAATTTATCAATTAAAATATTATATACGCGCATGTACATTAGAAAAATTTACCAATATTTTTTTAATGTCTTCAGTGGCCTCTTTCATATTTTGGGCTTTAAGTATTGCTGAAATAACAGATACTCCATCTACTCCAGTTTTCAGGACTTTTTCTACATTCCTATGGTTTATTCCACCAATTGCAACTATTGGAATATTAATATGTTCAGCTATTTTTCTCAACCCTTCTACACCTATAACCTTAACGTTATCTTTTGTTTTTGTTGGAAATATTGAACCAACACCAAGATAATCCGCTTCCTTTTCCAATTCTACGGCCTTTTCAAAACTATACGCCGATGCACCAATAATAAGATTGGGGGCAATTTCTTTGGCTAACGAGACTGGCATGTCATCTGATCCAAGATGAACTCCATCTGCATTTATGGTTAATGCCACATCAACCCTGTCATTTACAAAGAAAAGAGCATTATAATCTTCAGTTATTTTTCTAATGTTTTTTCCAACTTCCACCATTTCTTTAGTTGATGTATTTTTAATTCTCATCTGTATTGCAGTTGCCCCTCCCTCTAATGCTTCCTTTACAGTTTCTATTTCATCTCTTATCCTCCTATCTGTGATAACGTAAAGTTTAAGTCTTTTTCTAAGATTCAACCATTATCACCTTCATTTTTTCAGTTATTGTTTTTTCATTGATCCTATAAAGCCAATCATAAAGTTTTGTATGAAAACTTCCAGGATATTTAGACTCTTCATAGGCTTTTTCAGCAACAATACCAAATGTAGTTAATGCAGATACGGTGGCTTTTAAGGGTTTTTCAACTGATAAAAATGCTCCAATAATTGTAGTTACCATACATCCGGTTCCAGTAACCCTTCCAAGCATTTCATGACCGTTATATATTGCATAAGTATTATTTCCATCACTTACATGATCTATCGGTCCAGTAACCGCCACAACAGTGTCAAACTTCTCTGCAGCCTTACATACTAACTCTTCTGCTTTACTCACGTTATACCCTACCGAATCAACACCTCTCGTCTTTCCATATTCCCCTAGTAGGGCCGCTATTTCACCAAAGTTACCCCTAACAACATCAATATTTCCTGTTTCAATAAGATTAAGGGCGACTTCTGTTCTAAATTTGGTTGCTCCCGCCCCTACTGGGTCAAAAACTACAGGTTTGTTTAAATCATCTGCAATTTTTACTGCTTCTTTAACTGAAGAGATCCAATGTTCATCAAGTGTTCCAATATTGATTACAAGTGAATCTGCTATCATTAACATATCTTCAAGTTCCTCCATTGCATGGGCCATTACCGGTGAAGCCCCAAGTGTAAGTAGTGCATTTGCAGTTGTGTTCATAACTACGAAATTTGTGATGTTTTGAACTAAAGGTTTTTTTTCTCTAACTTCTTTTAAAGCATTTGGTATCCAATCCATATTTTCACCTATTATCCAAGTGATTTTCTAATTTCGGCCATTTTTTGCACGTAATAGTTTTTCTCTTCTTCACTAATATCCTTGTTTTGACTTGCAAGTATATCGGCAAGTGCCCAGTGTAATTCTTCAGTGTGGGTAGCATACCCATAATCAACATCAAGATACTCTTCAACAAGCTTTAAATCATGTTTTAATTCATCGGCTATTTTTTTATCGAAATAAGACGATAATGCAGGAATGCATACATAATGACTTGCAAATTCCAAATCTGATTTTAGAGATGGATAGTAATAAAGAATCTCCCCTTTTGTTTCTTCAAGGGCTTTTCCAGTTCCAATAAACTCCGGCGGTATACCCATAGTATATAATGCCCCGGTGAATTTTATGGCACGAGGTAGTGGTGGAAGTTTATCTACTTTAAGAGGCTCTAATTCTACCTTTATTTCATCACTGCATAAATTTCCAATTTCTTCGGGCTTTGGAACATCCCTTGCATAGCCAACAGGTGCTTTTCTTGAAAGCCTATCCCTCATATTTGGCAGCCAGTCGGAAACAGTATTTACTTTATCACATATTCTATAAAATATTCTTAGATAATGTTTGGTGGAAATGCCCACAAAATCTATGAGCTCTTGATAGTCATCATATTTTAATCTACCATTTTTTGGTAATTTTTCTTTTAGATATTTTGCAGTTTTACGGGTTTTTTCAGGACCATGGTCATATCTTAGGGCAGATTGTATAGATACGGTCCTTATACCTTTATACTCATTCACAAAATTAGATATATTTTCATAGGTTACATGGCCCCTAAATGGCAATGAACCAGCTCCAATTATGGGATATACGTCTAAGCCCACTTCATCAGACCAGTCATACACTTCTGATATTGCACATTTAACAGAAAGTACTGCAGGTAAAAATCCATAGGATAATGCAGGGTCGCTTCTACCGAAAAATACTCTCATGTAGGGAATGTCGATATTATAACTCTGACATTTCTCATAATATTCTTTTAAAATTTTTGAAGCGTTTAGTAATTCTGGAACTTCTTCTATCAAAGGGATTAGATGTATGTCATCTGCTTTTTTCCCCATTCTGTTATTGCACAGGTTTAATAGAGATAATATCCATCTTTTTGTTCCAACTAATTCATCCGCACTTTTTGTCATCGGATGAACTACTTCCAATATCCCTGCTTCTTCATTTACTTCTTTTGCCTTATAATCTGCTTCAATTGTGGACATTAATGCCATGAGCTGTCGGAATAATGTTTCTTCCGAGGATGATGGAATTCTTGGGGTAATTCTAACATCTTTTCCAGGAATTAAATCAGTTTCATGCAAGAGATTTAACGTTATCTGAACGGTTTGATGATAGGGAGTTAATTTTCCCTCATAGTCCACAAAATATTCATCACAGTCTAAATCCTTTAAACATTCTATAGCTTCCTCCGGTTCTTTTTGAACTGGAATATATCTTTTAGCATTATCTGGATGTTGGGTAGCCATTGCACAGGGTATCATATTTTCACCTCTATACATTGTGGAGTATCTACACATATATATAGTTTATCGTTTTTTATTATTCCGGTCATTTAAATATGTAAAAAATGTTTTTAGATGAACAATGATTAAAATAGCATATATCGATCCAGCAATGCCCGATAATACACAAATTATCTCAATAGATATTATTTCTAAGTTTATTGCTTTAATGTTAGTTTAATATTTCAAAAGACTTGCTATGAAAAGACGCTACGGAAAAAACCAACATTAAGTATTTGATTGGAGTTATCGTTGGAAGCGGGATAATTGGATGCCCTTTGATAAATTTATAAATTTTTAAGTTTATAATTGTGGGGTGTTTTTTAAGTTCTAAAACTGCATATATGCTAAATATAATATTATAACACCAATACAATAATAATACAAAACTAAAGTGATTTTATGTTTTTGCCAACGAATAAAGATGAGATGGATGAAAGAGGATGGGAAGAACTCGACGTAATTATAGTAAGTGGGGATGTGTATATAGACCATCCTTTGTTTGGAGCTCCTGTTGTTGGAAGGTACTTAGAGAAATTTGGATACAGAGTAGGGATAATATCCCAGCCAGACTGGAAAAACTTAGACGACATAAAAAAATTGGGGAGACCAAACTATTTTTTTGCAGTGAGCTCCGGTAACTTAGACAGCATGCTTGCCCACTACACGCCCCAGAAAAGACTTAGAGATTTTGATGCGACATCTCCTGAAGGAATAAGAAATAGGCCAGATAGGGCAACTATTGTTTATACAAATTTAATCAAGAGAGCATTTAAAGGTATTCCAGTGGCATTGGGCGGTATTGAAGCGTCTTTGAGGAGATTTGCCCACTACGATTATTGGCATAACAACGTGAGAAGAAGTATCCTAATGGATGCAAAGGCAGATATTCTTATGTACGGAATGGGCGAAAAAAGCATCCTGGAAATAACAAAAGCATTGGAAAGCGGAGAAAACATTAAAGATTTAGAAATCAATGGAACTGTTGTTAAATGCAGTAAAGACAAAGTAGATGACTTAAGGAAAGAATACGATTTTGTTGAGCTCCCAAGTTACGAGGAAGTCAAAGACAATAAAGTGAAGTATGCCGAGATGCATAAAAAACTAATAACTATGGATAAAATAACTGCCCAAAGACACGGGAATCAGTATGTTGTCCAATTTCCACCAAAATATTTAACTGAAAAGGAGATGGATGAAATATATTCCCTTCCATTTGAAAGAAAGGTTCATCCTTCTTATGATTGTCATATTCCTGCAATAGTTCCTGTTCAGTTTTCGGTTGTGACTCATAGGGGATGTTTTGGAGGATGCTCCTTTTGTTCAATACTTCATCATCAAGGGAAAGTTATCCAAAGTAGAAGTGAAAAATCAATACTGAATGAAATAAAAAACCTTCTAAATCATGAGGATTTTAAAGGAGTCATCCAAGATGTAGGAGCTCCAACTGCCAACATGTATAAAATGGGGTGTAAAAAAGGAATTGCCCATAAATGCCCAAAAAATTGCCTATATCCAGAGGTATGTCCCAACTTAATCATTAACCATAAACCATTGATTGATTTGATGTCCAAGATTAGGGATTTGGTGAGCGATAGGGACGTTAAAGTTTATGTGAGATCTGGAATTAGATACGATTTGACATTATACGATGAAGACTACGGTATGGAGTATCTAAAAGATATTTGTAAGTACAACGTATCAGGCAGGTTAAAGGTCGCACCTGAGCATGTTTCAAAAGATACATGTAAGGCGATCCAAAAACCAGGCGGAACTTTATTTAAAAAATTCCTTGATGCATACAGAAAATATGCTGAAGAATCGGAGCGAAGCGAAGAGTTACAAAACTCGAAGAGTTTTGTCCGAACTGGAGGAACTAAGGAAATAATTCCATACTGGTTAATTGCCCATCCTGGCTGTACAATAAAGGATATGATAGAGCTGGCGGAGTTTGTACATGAAAATAACTGCTATTCAAAACAGGTGCAGGTATTTACTCCAACGCCTATGACATTATCGACAACAATGTATCATACAGGGATAAATCCAATCGACATGAAAAAAGTTTATGTCCCTTATTCATACAGTGAAAAGAAAATCCAAAAGGCCATTTGTCTATATAGGGAGAAAGAGAACTGGAAAAAGGCTTTGGAAGGATTTAAAACGGTAGGATATAAAGGCACAATTTACAAATGGATAATGAAGAAAATGAAGAAAAAAACATCACGTGTTGGTTCTAATTAGCTAAACAATTAGTAATCAATAACATCCGAATACCACATTTCCCAAAGAAAAGGTATTTTAATATCAAGATTATTATGTATTCCCGTTAAATGAGATAATGTAATAGGTAATTAAAGAACTATCATACCTAAACTAGGAGGTAAAAAATGGGGATATATGGCATTGATTCTGACTTAGATCCAAAAAAAGACCATGTTCTTTATAAGGATGATGATCATGAAGTAATTTATCTTGGAACCAATATGTCAAATAGTGGAGATGTGGATGTTAATAGCTACCTAATAATAAATAAAAGGAAAGGATTTTTATTAGACCCTGGTGGATATAAAATATTTCCCAAAGTTCTTTCAAATATCTCTAAATATGTAAATCCCAGAAATGTTGAATATATTTACATGTGCCATCAGGACCCTGATGTAGCTGGGAGTATTCCACTTTGGAGGTCAATAACTAATGCTAAACTTGTAACCAGCTGGCTTTGGATAAGATTTTTACCCCATTTTGGATTTGATGATATAGATAGTGTGGCATTCCCATTACCTGATGAAGGAAAAACTTTGACCTTTGGTTCAACAACCTTGGAATTTATACCTGCACACTTCCTTCACAGTCCTGGTCATTTTACAATATATGACAAAAGAAGCAAGTTTTTATTTACTGGAGACATTGGAATAGCCACGTTAGAAGAACCATCACTGGTAATTGAGGATATGAACAAACACATTCAAGTAATGAAACCACTTCACGAACGATTAATGGCAAGTAATGCTGCATTAAGACATTGGGTTAAAAGGGTCCGTAGTTTAGATATAGAGGCAATCATACCACAGCATGGAGGAATAATTCCAAAAAAACATGTTGGTAAGTTTTTTAATTTTTTGAGTAATTTAAAGTGCGGTGTTGATTTGATAAGGTGATACCATGGAAAACAATATTATTATCGCATCAGATGTTCTTTCAGACGCAGTTCGGCTAGAGTCGGCAAATAAGGAAACATCAAAAATAATATACGAATTAGTAACTGAAATTAGCGAGCAGTTCTTAAAAAATAATGCCATGGTTGTTGAAGACGTTGAAAATCTCTCAAAGATCATAGATGAACTTGAAAAATTTAGGGACGATTTTTTGCCATTCTTTCAAAAGCTCGAAATATTTGCAAAGGAATTCAACAAACTTGTTGAAAATTTAGAATATATTTCTAAAATAAGCAATTCAATAAACAATGTTGCAAAACATACTAGTTTGATAGCGTTAAATGCATCAATTGAAGCTGCAAGGGCTGGAGAATCTGGAAAAGAATTTGCAGTTGTAGCCAACGAAATAAGGAAAATGGCCACTCAAACTATGAACCTTACAAAAGAAATCAAGAAATTTAATTCTGAAGTAATGAATGATCTTGACGTATTAAAAGAGATTTTAAATGTTATCGACAAAACAAAAGAAGGGACAAGAATGTTGGCAAAAGATATCGATGAAATCGTTAAAATAAATAATAGACTAGAAAAGGTCACAAATGACCAAGAGATATTTGTTCATGACATAAAAAGTTTAAGTGGAATCTCAATAGCATTGGAAAATCTTAATAAAATGCAAGAAAAATTTAACAAAGATTTAGGCAACCTTTTAATTCAACTATCTATTGAAGTTTCTGAAGCCAATAAAGTTGATTCCCATTAGATCACCATTAATGAATTCAATTTTAATTTAAGTACTTGAATATGATATCGAAAATTATATATACTATAAATGATAGTGTAGTATTAAGGCACAATAATAAACATCCATGTAAATTAAGTCGTAGGGGATTGTAAGTATAGTCATTCTTCGAATATGTTACATAAACCTTTCTTTAAATTGAAAAAATCACATCGTGATTTTTGTTTAAAATTTAAGCATGTTAAATGAAATCTAATTGCAGAACGACTATATTTCTTCATTTTGAGTGGGTGTTGTAGTTAAATTTATAAAGGTGATATTTTGGTACTCTGCCAAAAGGAATTTTCAAGTCTGTATTGGAGACACACCTATCCACAGTATTGGAACAGAATAATCGAGAAACACGGTTTAAAGCCAGTAAACTCTTATGAATTCACAGATTTGCCACCACACAGATTTATAGGGATGCTCGGGGATTCTATATCAAAGAATATTACAACAGGACCTTGCTTACTTACCCCTAAAGAAATAAGGAGTTTAAATTCCAAAACCACCATTGAAGAAGTTCAAAAAATGCTGATGAGACATCCTACATTTGAAGACTACGTTTCCATTGCAGTAGAAACCAGAAAAGAGTATGAAACAAATATAATCGTAGAAACCTACGAATACGCAAAGTTAATTGAATATAAAACTAATATTTCCTTTGATGAAGCTCTTGAACTAACAAAAAAAGCAGCCGATAATTTTAAGAGATATTACGATAGGAAGCTCAAAAATAATAAAGTAAAATATCATCTAACACATGAAAGTTCATTTGATAGAAGACTAAGAGAGCTCTGCAATGAACATTATAGGTTCTACCTTGACAACAACAACATGTCAAAAAAAGCCAGAGAAATAATTGAAAATAATCCTGAAGAAAGTACGTGGCTTAGAATAAAAGTTTCATTTCTTCCAGAGGCCATTAACAAAGATGAATCCACGATAATAGAACCTGCTTCAAGTATTGAAGGTATGAAAAATGCAATGATGCTATCGAATGTATCTGCAGTAGTTACAAGAAGTCCGCAGACTCTTACAAATAAACCTGTTATGAATGAAGGATATGAACACGAGATATTCTATTTAAACAATGACATAAATGGGGAAATTAAAAAATTCAACATACCTAAGAATAAAAAATCTCCGTTCAGCTGTCCGATATATAACTTATTTGCGTTCATTTCCTTTGAGAACACCGAAAAACTCGAGAACTACTTTAAAGAAGAGAACTGTGAAGGGTGCCTTGAATACGCAATGAAAAAACTCAGTTCATACTAAATTAGACAAATCACTTATCATTAACTACGGTAATCTTTATCTACGGTGGTACTTAGTATCGTAATAGTTGCAATAGCGATCAGACTTAGAAAATACAATCCAGAAAAGAATTTTACTTCAAAAATTTAATATATTTAGAAGTATAAGACATAAACATAAGAGGTGATATCATGTATGATTTAATAGTTATTGGAGGAGGGCCTGCAGGGCTTACAGCAGGAATTTATGCAATTAGATCTAAATTAAATGTATTATGTATTGAAAAGGGAGATGAAGGGGGAAAAATAGCGGAAGCAGGTATTGTAGAAAACTACCCAGGATTTGACAATATTAAAGGTTTTGAACTGGCTCAAAAGTTTGTTGAACATGCTAAGAAATTTGGTTTAAATTTAATCCATGATGAAGTTGTGGGTATAGATACAAATTCAAAGCCATTTAAGGTTATAACCAAAAATGAAACCTACGAAACAAAGGCAATAATAATAGCTACAGGGACAAGGGATAAAAAATTAGGATTAAACGAGGATGACTATATAGGTAAAGGTGTAAGCTACTGCACAATGTGTGATGCATTTTTTTACCTAAATAAGGAAGTTATAGTTGTTGGAAAGGGAACACCTGCCGTAATGTCCGCACTAAACTTAAAGGACATTGTTAAAAAGGTAACAATAGTTACCGAAAAAAGTGAATTAAAGGCTACTGAAAAAATAATGCTTGATAGATTAAACGAAGCAGAAAATATTGAAGTCATAACTAATGCAAAACCTTTAAAAATCGTTGGAGAGGACAGGGTAGAAGGAATAATGATTTCAATAGATGGCAAAGAAGAAACCATAAAAGCCGATGGAATATTTATAAGCTTGGGACATATTCCAAACACTGAATTTTTAAAAGATAGTGGAATAGAACTGAACAAGAACGGATTTATTGTAGTTGATAGGAACTGTAAAACAAATATTGACGGAATATACGCCTGTGGGGATGTCACTGGAGGAGTTTTACAGGTTTCAAAGGCAGTTGGAGAAGGAGCAGTTGCTCTAGCAAATGCTTCAAAATACATAAACAAGTAATTTGTGGTATCATGAGCTCCTATTCAAAAATTTTAATTTCTCTATTTTTTATGGTGCTATTTGCAGGTTGTTTAGATGACATGCACGATGAAGATTTAAATGATAGTCACCAGATTATGGGGCATCAAAAATATACTGATTTAAATCTTGAAGGAAAAACTGTTGTACTCGAATTCTATGCTGACTGGTGTGGATACTGTAGAGCTCTTGAACCTACAATAAATCAGTTGGAAAATGAGGGGGTAGAAGTTATAAGAATAAACACTGATGAAAATCCTGATCTAGCAAATCAATATGGGGTTAGGGCATTACCAACCATTATTTACATTAAAGACGGAAAGGCCGTCGATATCACTATTGGATACAAACCTGAGGAAGTAAAAGAAAAGGCTAAAAAATTATACGAATAATTGCAGTTTCACGAATTAGGATATGAATATAGCCTATTTTATCCATATATTTTTGTAATTGAGGTGTTTTATGGACTTACTACTGATATTTATTGCAGGAGTTTTTACTGCATTGGGACCTTGCGTGGTTACTGTATTACCGGTGGTATTTACATACACCTTTGGAATTTCGGAGTCTAAAAAAGAGGCTTTTCTTGTATCTTTAAGTTTTGTTTTAGGATTCTCTATAGTTTTTAGTTTATTAGGTGCTGTTTCATCGGTTTTTGGGATTTTAATAGGATTTTACAGACTAAAGTATATTGCAGGGTTTTTGGCAATATTTTTTGGTATATTAATTGTATTTAAACAGGGTTTTTCATTTAGGTTAAAAAAGAACCTTTTTAATGAAATTATGACCAAATTCAGTAACAAAAATATTTCATTTAAATATAAGCTATTGACATCAATTATTCTTGGAATTTCTTACGGTTTTGGTGCCAACATCTGTGCAGACCCAGTTTTGGCTGGAATTCTAACTTATGTGTCATCAAAATCAGATGTAACATTTGGATTTTTGGCATTGTTCATCTATTCAATGGGGTATGGACTTCCAATAGTTGCACTCAGCACCCTTGGAGTTGAAGGTAAAAAAATATTTGAAAAAATTGTTAACTTAAAAATTGTTAACTATATTTCAGGGATTATTTTGATAATTTTAGGTTTGTTTATTATTTTAATTAAAAATTAAATTTTAGGATTTATCATCAGCTTTCTTGGCTTTAGTTTTTTTAGTTCCTTTTTTACTGGTTTTACTGGTTTTGGTCTTTTTTTCCTTTCCTTTCTCTTTTTTATTTACTTCTTTACTCTTTTCTTCATCTTCTTTCTTTTTCTTTTTGCTACTATTTTTCTTCTTGAGCTCATCAGTAGATCCTTCGGATTTACTGTTCTCCAAAGACTTTTGCTTTTTTAGAGTTTCTGTGTACTTACAATCTGGATAGTTGCTGCATCCTATGAACTGCCCATACCTCCCTCTTCTTTTTAAGAGCTCTGCACCACACTTAGGACATTCGCCCACTACCTCTTTTTCAATTTTTTCTCCTGTAACTTTTTCAGTGTATTTACATTTTGGATAGTTTTCACAACCTAAAAATACCCCATATATACCCTTCCTTATAACAAGACTTCCTCCACACTTTGGACAGGTTTTTTCAGAATTTTTCGCGGTTTCTAGTTCCTTTACCTCTTCTTCAGTTATTTTTGAACTACAGTCAGGATTTACACAAAGTTTTCTGTTGTCAATACTTATCATAGGGCTTTCACAGGTTTCACAGGTTTCATTTAAAACCTTTATTCTTCCCTTCTGAGGTAATGGATAAGTAATATCACATTCTGGATATTTGGTACATCCAACAAATCTTTTTTTGCCCTTTGTTCTTATTATAATGAGGTCACCGCCACATTTACATTTCCCTATGGTCTTTAGGGATTTGTTTGTTGTATCAATTTTTTCAACAAGTTCTTTCCCAATTTCGCTCTCTTTTTCCTTGAACTCGTTGAGGATTTTTGTTAACTTCTTCTTTGCATCTTCTAAAACATCTTCTTTTTTGACCTTTCTATCCTGTATGAGCTCTAACTTTTCTTCAAGCTCTCTCGTCATTTTTTCGTCTATGATTTCAGGGCAGTACTTTCTTAATGTTTCAATAACACCAATTCCTAAATCCGTAACACTTAAAGAGCCGTCTTCAACTACATATCCTCTTTTAACCAGTTTCTCAACGATATCTGCCCTAGTAGATTTTGTTCCGAGCTTACGGTCCTCTAATTCTTTTATTATAGATGACATCGTGTATCTTTTTGGTGGCTTGGTCTCTTTTCTTTCGATAGATACTTTTTCTACCTTTATTTTATCGTTTTTCTTCAATGGTGGGAGCTCATTTTCATCAAATTTAGTAAATGGATATATTTCATGCCATCCTTCTTTAACCGTTCTTGAACCACTGAGCTTGAATTTTTCCCCCATTATGTCCAATACCACTTTTACATACTCCCTTTCTGCATCATCCCAGAATGTTGCAAGCGTCCTTCTCGCTATTAAGTCATAGAGTTTTTTCTCATCATCCGGCAAGTCTTCTTTTGGAGTATCTACTACGTGTATTGCAGGATGTGCTGGATCGTCTTTTTTCCCCTCAATTGGTTTTCTTTTCTCCTTTAAAATTACATCAACATATTTTCCATAATCACTATGGCCCAAAATATTTTTTAGAGTCTCTTCCAAATAGTTTCTATCCTTTGGTAGCTTTTGGGAAGATGTTCTTGGGTAAGAACACAATCCTTTTTCATAAAGCTTCTGTGCGATTTCCTGCGTCTTTTTTGGTGAAAATCTAAAAGTTTTATGTGCCTCCCTTTGTAGTGTTCCTAAATCAAATGGTGGATTTGGTTTTATCTTTTTCTTTGTCTTTTTGATTTCAGATACTATGGCTTCTTTTTCTTCCTTTATTTTGTCGTATATCTTATTTGCTTCCCCTTCATCCCAAAACTTTTCGTTTTCATGTACTGCGGTCAGTTGACCTTCAAGTAAAGCATCAATTACCCAGTACGGTTTTGGAACAAACTTTCTTATTTCAAGCTCCTTATCTACTAAAAAAGAAAGTGCAGGTCCCTGGACCCTTCCAGTACTCATAGTTTTCCATCTTTTCACTGCCCTTATTGCCTGCATCAGAGCTCTTGAGATATTTATACCAAAATACCAATCTACCTTATGCCTGCTATCTCCTGCATCCACAAGCCCAAAATCAATTTCATCTGGATTTTCATAGGCTTTAACAATTTCTTTTTTAGTAAGGCTTGAAAATCTCATCCTTTTTGCATTCTTCTTACCGCAACAATAGTATAAAGCATGGTAACCTATTAATTCCCCTTCAATATCCCAATCCGACGCAATATAGAAATCATCAGCTTCTTTTGAAAGTTTTTTTAGAACATTTATATACTTTTGAACGTATTTTTTATTCTCTTCAACAGATGCAGGTACCCAGTCGATATCAAAAACCGGATATTCTCCAAACTTTCTGTTTTCTTTTCCTTTTTCCTCCAATGTGTACAAATGACCTACTGCAGACGCCACCAATATTTTCTTCCCATTTCTTTCCAACTCATAGTAAGGGACACCGTTGGAGGATTTTTTCTTAGGTCTTCCTAATGCATCTGCTATCTTCTTAGCAACATTAGGCTTTTCACAAATTATTAAATCAGTCATAATTTCACTTTTTAAAACTTAAAATAATAGATAATAAAAAAATTAATATAATATTATATGTTGTAATGCTGCAATATTTTTTTGTAATAATTGCATAAAAATTATAATCCTAAATCCTTCAGCACTGCAGGAATTTCTGAAATTCTTCTGACAACTTCCGCTCCCGCACTTTTTAAAGCCTTCATTTTACTATCTGCAGTACCCACTCCCCTTTCAATTATCGCACCAGCGTGGCCCATTTTTTTCCCTTCTGGAGCTGATTGTCCTGCAATGTATGCTACAACAGGTTTTTTCATTTTACTAACGTACTCTGCAGCTCTTTCTTCATCGCTACCTCCAATCTCACCTATCATAACAACTACATCGGTGTCCTTATCGTTTTCAAACATTTCCAATATCTCCAAGTATCTCAGCCCAGTTACTGGATCACCACCTATTCCTACACAGGTTGACTGGCCGTATCCATTACTTGTTAACTGGCTTGCAATTTCATAGGTCAATGTACCACTTCTTGAGACCATTCCTACGTTCCCTTCTTTTAATATATTCATAGGAATAATACCTAATTTTCCAACTTTTGGTGATGCTAAACCTGGGGTGTTCGGTCCAATGATTTTAGTTCCGTGTTTTTTCCCATAATTTACAATATCCATTGAATCATGGATAGGTATGTGCTCGGTTATAATGGTAACTAATTCTACTCCAGCATCAATTGCTTCAAGAGCTGCATCTTTTGCAAATGGGGCGGGAACAAATATCACAGAAGCATTTGCATCATGTTTTTCAACTGCTTCAGCAACAGTATCATAAACTGGAATTCCATAGACTTCCTCTCCTTTTTTTCCTGGAGTTACTCCCGCCACTATGTTTGTTCCACATTCCAACATCTGTTTCGTGTGAAATTTACCTTGCTTCCCGGTAATTCCCTGAACTATGGCTCTTGTGTTCTCATCTAAAAGTATCACAATTTCACCTCTCCAATAAATATAAACGATTAAAAGAATAAAGTAATGTATATGCGTTATAACTATTCATTATAACTAATACTTTTTATTTTAAATAATTATTGAAGTTATCTCAAAATACATTAATCTATTTAAATCTTTTCTTTTGAAATAACTTCACTGAACAAGGTGATCTTCATGGAAACATGTAATGGTGTTAAAAAGAGACTCTATAAGTCAGAGAAGGATAAGGTATTATGTGGTGTTTGTGGCGGGATAGGTGGGTATTTAAATATAGATCCCGTAATTGTTAGATTAATATGGGTGTTTATATCGTTATGTTGGGGTGCGGGAATCCTCCTATACATAATAGCATGCTTCATTATACCTAAAAAACCAATTTCAGATGATGAAAAAACCACAACGATGAAATCAGCTAAAACTAATTAAAATCATATCGTCAATAACTCAAGAACCATATACTTTAAATATTTTATTTTTATATGTTCTAATGTGGATGATGAGAGTTACCCCCACTGACTAAGGTAAGTATATAACTATTAATTAGTTATTACCTTGGGATGACGATATCAGCACTGTCTGACACAGCTACCATATTATTATGTTATATATTTTATTTTAAGTGATATTATGCTTTATGTCGTTGGCATCGGTCCTGGAAACGAAGAATATTTTACCAAACAGGCTGAAGATGTATTAAAATCTGTAGATTTAATAGTTTGTTATAAGGGTTACAAGGAATTTATAGAAAGATTCGAAAAACCAATATATACAACTGGAATGAAGAAAGAAATAGATAGAGTTGAGTATGCATTAAATGAAGCAAAAGATAAAGATGTTGCATTAGTTTCAAGTGGAGATGCAACAATTTATGGACTGGCATCTCTGGCTTATGAATTAAATGAAAAAAACAACTACAATGTTGAAATAAATGTTGTAAGTGGTTTAACTTCTGCCAGTGTGTGTTCTTCTATTCTGGGAGCTCCTTTAAATCATGATTTTGCAGTCATAAGTTTAAGTGACCTTCTAACTCCATTGGATGTAATTTTAAAAAGAGTCAAGTTTGCATTGGAAGGAGATTTTGTAATTGCAATTTACAACCCACTTAGCAAATCAAGAAAAGAACCATTTTTGAAAACTTTAGAACTAATAAAAGAATACTCTGATAAAAGAAATGTAGACTATACAATAGGCATAGTTAAAAATGCAGGAAGGAATGATGAAGAATACAAAATAACATCGTTAAAGGATATTTTAAACAATATGGATAATTATATGTCTTACATAGATATGAAAACAACAGTTATTGTCGGGAACACCAATACAAAAGTCATATGCGATAAGATGGTTACTCCAAGAGGCTATATGGACAAATATATGTGAATAGGTACTTAAAAACCCAATAGTAACAAAAAATATCAGAAATCGAAACGATCCTTTACGGATTTATTGGCCCATAATTAAATCTTTAATAGTTTATCGAGTTTAAAAAAATTTATATATAATATGAAACTATTGAATGTGTAAAAAAAATAAATCAAACAAAAAATATGATTTAGGTGATAGGATGCCTGGAACAAAACCTGTTGAATTAGGTTCATTAAAAGAAGGTCAGTATGTAATTATTGACAACGTACCTTGTAGAATTGTAAGTACTACACACTCAAAACCTGGAAAACACGGTGGAGCTAAAGTAAGACTCACAGCAATGGGTATATTTGAACCTGTTAAAAAAGAACACGTTGGGCCATCTTCCTCAAGAATTGATGTTCCAATTATTGACAAAAGAAAAGGACAAGTTTTAGCAGTTATGGGAGATTTGGTACAAATTATGGACTTAGAAACATACGAAACATTAGAGCTCCCAATGCCAGATGATGTAGAAGGTATCGACAGCGGTAACGAAGTAGAATACTTTGAAGCTGTTGGAAGATACAAAATAACAAGAGTTATAAACAAATAATTAATATAAATTTCTTTTTATCGTCTCTTTTTTATTTTTTTAATTTTTATTGCTATTTTCAACAACATTATCTAAAATAGTTAGAAGGTTATATTTTTTAAAAATTAAATCGAAATTAATAAATATTAATATATTCAACATTATATTATTTTTTAAATATTGCGGGGGGAATAATGAATCCTGAGTATGAAGCATTAAAAATTGGTGCATTATTGCATGATATTGGAAAATTTATCCAGAGAGCAGATACTTATCCAAATAAAAAAACTCATGGAAAATTTGGAATCGAATTTTTAGAAAACCATAGGAATAACATCCCAATTTTAGAAAATTTAGGTAAAGATGAGATTAAAATAGCTTTAGATATTGTGGAAAAACATCATGACAATATAAAAAAGGGCATTATATCAATAGTTAGATTAGCCGATTGGTTAAGTAGTGGAGAACGAAGAACCATGGATAAAGAAACAGATTGCTACAATAGAAACAGCCAATATTTAATGTCCATTTTTGAAAGTATTTCATTAGGCAACCATAAAATAAAAAATTATGAAGATTCACAGAAATACGATTTAAAACCTTTAAATGTATCAAAAACGGCAATATATTTGTCACCAAATAGAAGCTATAATGAATTAAAAGAAGATTTTTTAAATGAATTGGGTCATGTTAACAATTTTGAAAGGTTATGTCAACTTATGCAAAAATATACCTGGTGTATTCCATCTGCAACATATTGGAAGTCTGGAAAAGAGATAAAAGGATATCTGCCAGATGTTTCGTTATTTGACCATTCAAAAACTACCTGTGCTATTGCATGCAGTTTATATAAAAATGAAAAAATCAATGAAGAAGATATTGAAAATCTTTTAAATACTCTGAATAAAGAAGCAACTAAAATAAAAGAAATTAAAGATAAATATGGGGGAAAACCGGAAAAAATAAGTAAAATTGGAAAATTATTAAAAAATGGTATTAAATACAGTAATAAAGACCTATTTTCATTAATCCACGGGGATATTTCAGGAGTTCAAGATTTTATATTTAATATTACATCGAAAGGGGCAAATAAATCCCTCAAAGGTAGGAGTTTTTATTTGGACTTTTTAACCGAGCTCTGTGCTAAATATGTTATTCAAGAATTAGACTTACCAATAACAAATATATTATTTTACGGAGGGGGGCACTTTTACATCCTATCATACAACGTTGATGGTAAAAAAGTAGCAGATTTTGAAGAAAAAATAAACGACATATTATTTGAAAAATTCGGTGCAGATTTGTATGTGGCAATTGGAAAGGTGGATTTAAGGCCTATTGATTTTTTAATGGATTGTATGGATGAAGACATAAAAATTGGAATTCCATATAAATGGAAGGAATCAACAGAAGCCACTTCTAAAAAGAAGATGAAAAAGTTTAGTTACAAAGGAATGGAGTTGTTTAATCCAAAAGGAAATGGGGATGAGAGTAAGAGATGTCCAATCTGTAAAAACGAGATGAAGAATCCAAATGAATTGGATAACCATATAAAAATATGTGAAAACTGTGCTTCATTTATAGAGATAACTAATTTTTTGAAGAAATTCGAAAAAGAAGGAACGATCAATTATAACTCAGATAATCATTCAAAAATATTCAAAAAAACCAAATTTTTTAATGAATTACCTTCACTAAAGGAATTTTATAAATTAATTAAATTTGAAAATGAGGGGTATAACCTACCAAAGGACGGAGAGCTAAAAATTCCATATAAGATCTGGAGCATTGCATTTCCATTAGATGATAAAGATATAAAAGATTTCTCTGAATTGGGGGAGGATGCAAAAAAAAGAACTGGAACAAACAAAATAGCCATTTTAAAGATGGATGTAGATAACTTAGGTAAAATAATCACAAAAGGTTTAGGAAACGGGGCAACAATATCGAGATTAAGCACACTGAGCTCTATGCTGACTTTGTTTTTTACAGGTTATATTCCTTATCTAATCAAATCAAGTGATGAATATAAAAACTCTATTTATTTGACCTATTCGGGAGGTGATGATACATTAATAGTTGGTGCATGGGATAAAGTGTGGGATTTGGCAAAGCAAATCAGGGACGACTTTAAAAAGTTTGTTTGTGAAAATGAAGATATTACATTAAGTGCGGGGGTAGTTTTAGTAAGTCCAAAATTTGAATACAGAAAAGGAGTCTATTTAGCAGAGGAAGAGCTGGAGAACGCAAAGGAGAATAAGGTAAAAATTGATGGAGGGGAAAAGGAGAAAAATTCAGTAAGTATTTTTGGCCATTCTTTGAATTGGAATAAAATTGAAGATGAGAAAAAATTAGAAGAAGAGTTTGTAAATGCAATAGATAAATTAGGTAAAAAAAGAGTGGTTCAGTTAGTTCAGAAGACTTCCATAAACCTAAGAAAAGCACTAAGAAAAAATACTCCTGAAACTGAAATCAGAATCAATATTCCCTATCTATGGAGAATGAAATATTATCTTTATAGAAACTATTCTAAAAAAGAAGAGGGGTTGGATAATAATGTGGAGTTTATAGATAATTATCTAAACGATATTGAAAATAAAATTAGAAAATGTGATGTGGAAAAATTAGAAGAAATTAACTTCAACGATATAATAATTGCTTCAAGAATTGCAGAATTAAAATCAAGAAATGAGGAGGGTGTCAACAATGAATTGGGCAAATAATCCAAATGTTAAATTTAAAGGGGGAGGTAATTTTATGGGAAAGCAGAAAAATAAAAATTATCAAAATCCTGGAAATCAGAATGAACGAAGAATCTTATCGGATGAAGATATTGAAAATATATTGGATTTAAAACCTAAAAACATAGGAATATTAATTAAAAAATCCGATGAATTGGCAGAAGAAATTGGGGATTTAATTAGTGGAAAAAAAAGGATTGAACGAATTTCATCTTCAAAATTGAGGGACTTTTATGACTATGTTGTTCAAATTAAGGAATCAAAAGATGATAAATGGTATTTAAAATTAATGCTATTAAAACCAAAAATGACATATCATGCAAGTAAAGAAAATGAAAAGTCCGACAAGAGAAAGGCGTTAGAATTATTCAATAATGAAATAAGCAGGATATTGGATAAAATAGATAGGAACAATGATAATCATTTTGAAAATTTCAAAACATTCTTTGAGGCTGTTGTGGCATACCATAAAAAATACACTAAATCTAATTAAAACATAGGGGGATAAAATATGAATAGCATAACATTAAAAGGAAAACTAATAATAATGGGTAAAATTGAGACAAAAACAGGATTACATATAGGGGGGACCGCAGAAACCTTAAAAATAGGGGGTTCCGATAATCCAGTAATTAGGGATAAAAACGGGAAAGTATTTATCCCTGGAAGTTCTTTAAAAGGAAAAATTAGAAGTCTACTGGAAGTTAAGGATGGTAAATATATTACTACAAATAAAAACGAAGCACAACCGTGCAATTGTGGAAAAACAGATTGCCATATTTGTATGCTTTTCGGACCGCATAAATCAGATAATATAAAAGAACCACCAAGGGCAATTCTAAGAGATGCTTATTTGAAACTAGATGATGGAAAGACCATTTATGACTATCTAGAAACAAAACCCGAGAATGTAATAGATAGGGTAAAGGGAACAGCACAACATCCAAGATTTATTGAAAGAGTAGTTGCTGGAACTGAGTTTGAATATGAAGTAATTTTTAACATCTACAAAGATGGTGATAAGGAATTAATTAAAAAATTCATTGAAGGTATGAAACTATTGGAGGACGATTATTTAGGGGGAAGCGGTTCAAGAGGGTACGGTAAAATAAAATTCAAAGAAATGCGTGCAAAATATAGGCCAAAAGAATATTATGAAGGGACAGTAAATGAAATAGAGCTAACTCCTGAAAAAACTAACGACTTAGATAACTTGATGAATAGCATTAACTTTTAAATTATTTTTTATTTTTATAATGATTGGTGGGATTATGCACATTGTAAAACTTATTCCAAATAAAAATAGTAAATACCATTTTGGAGAGGGTGATTTATCAGAGAGCTCCGTAGTATTTCATTCCAACAGTTTATTTTCTGCAATGGTTAATAACTTTATTAAGCTATATGGGGTTGATGAATTTAATAAATATGGGGAAGAAATAAAAAAATTAAAAATATCTTCGTTATTTCCTGCAATATATAAATTTAAAAATAAAAATGGTTCAGAAATTGAAGATGAGATATTATTTATCCCTAAACCTATGGTAATGCTCGGGTTTGATAAAGATACACAGGAGGATATTGAAGAAAAACCAAAGGATTTCAAAAAAATCAAATTCATTTCAATAGGGGCTCTTAAAAAACATAACGAAAAGACATTGAAAAAGATAACGATAGGAAAAGAATATTTAATAACCGAGGATGAAAAAAAGAAGTTCGGTTATAATAAACCTGAAAATATGAATTTGTTTAAAAATATAATAGAGCAAAAGGTTTCAATTGATAGAATAAAAGGGATTACATTGGAAGATAGTGAAAAAGGGCAATTATATGCCATTGAATTTATAAAACCACTTAGAAAAGATGATAAGATAGTGGGATTTTACTTTTTAGCTGATTTTAATGACATTGACGGGGAATTAGTAAAAAAAATCAGGGCGTCAATACGGTTAATGAAAGACGAAGGATTGGGAGGAAAACGAAGTATTGGAGCAGGAATTTTTAAAGACATAATTATAGATGAATTTAACGAGGATTTAAGCATAGATAATAAATTATTGGGTAAGAACTATCAACAAAAAAACAAAACATACATTTCAAAAGAAAAGAATGCGGTATTATCAATAACTATTCCAAAAGAAAATGAATTTGAAAACTTTAACAGTTATCAGTTAATTAAAATAGGTGGATATATTTATTCGTCATCAAATATGGAACATATTACAAAACTAAAAAAGAATGTTTATGCATTGACGGAAGGTTCAATATGTGAAAAATCAGTTGAAGGGCAAGTTTTAGATTTAAAACCGGATACTGTTGAACATGAAATTGTATTGAACGGACGACCTATTTTAATTCCAATAGTATCTTATGAATTGGACAAGGGGGGAATTTATGAATATATTTGAACAAAATAACTCCACTAAAAAAACTTTAAAGATTACTACATTATCTCATTTAAACATAGGATGTGGGGATTTTTATACCAATTTGGATTATTATATTGAAGGTAGTAAGGCAAAAATAATCGATATGGGAAGGTTATTGGAAAGTTTAGATGACGCAAATAAAATAGATGAGTTGGTAAAATTAATAAAATCTAACATGGGGAACAATAGAATGGAAATTGGCGTAAAAGAGGCCTATGAAAGTATAAATATATATCCTGATAAGTTCATTTTAAAAGAAATTGACTGCAAAATTAAAGAAGATGCAAGTGTGCAGATTAAAAAATTCATAAATCAGAATGGAAAATACTACGTTCCTGGGAGCTCACTAAAGGGGGCCATAAGAACAGCATATATTTTTGATTATTATGATAAAAATATTGATAAATTAGTTAGTATTTTAAAAGATAGAGGAATATACAACAATAAAAAAGGAAGTGCTGTTGTAGAGAATGCCATAGGTAAAATTAAAGATGATTTCTTTAAATATTTGTTAATTACCGACAGCGATTTTATAGATTCCAATAATTTCGAATTTATCGAAACAAGAAGATACAATATAGAATATAAAAGAAAAAATAAATCAAATATATACGGAAATAAGGAATGTAAGGAAGCATTGAAAAAAGGTTCTGAATTTACCATTGAATTAACAATAAAAAAAGGTTTTCCAAACAATTTTGAAGAAATAAAAAACATGTGTAACAATCTTACAAGAACGATTATTCAATTTGAAATGAAAAATAGGTATTTACCACAGGGTTTAAAGGATTTTTATAAAAACAAAATTTTAAATGACTTAAACAATAACAATGCATTTTATTTATTATTAGGTTCTGGAAGCGGATTTTTGTCTAAAACCATTTATTTATTATTATGGAAGCATAACAAGGATTTAAATTTAATAAAAAGAATACTCCCGCTGAAAAAAGGGAAAGATAAAAGGACAGGTAAATTCTTAGTTCAGCCTGTAAACGACTATATAGAATTCCCACGAACGCGTGTAATTGATTCTAAAAAAGAAATACCTATGGGATGGATAAAAATTGAAGGGATAAAATGAATAAAGCACTGTTTTTATCAAATGTGGGTAATAGGGATTTAGGATATGGAGAAGTTGCGTTATTTGATAATAAGAATATAGAAAAATCCAAAAAACTTCGTGAGAAATGTAACAAAACATACAATGAAATAACAGAGAAATATCTGAATTCTAAAAGTTTTTTTGAATTCACAGGAGAGTTATATTTAAGCGGAGCTCATGAAAAGTTGGACTTGGAACCAATTTTAATTAAAGATAAAATAAAAATTATATGCGAACTGTATGATGAACTGAACATTAAACTGTTAGCAACAATGCAGGATAATTCACATGACCAAGATACATATTATTCCGCTGAAATAATCAAAGAATGGTTAATAAGGAAATACCCAAAATTAGAAGGTAATGTTGAAATCATTAAAGTAAATAAAAACCCATCTGACTATGCAGTAATGCTTGAAGAATATTCTAAACTTCTTAGCAGATTAGATGATCATTATGATGATGTATATCTTGGAATAACTGGGGGAACTCCTGCCCAAATATCAAGTCTTATAATAAATGGAATACTAAAATGGGAAACAAAAACAAAGATATTATACAAGCCACAAGGTAAAAAACCACAGGAAAATGATATTGGGAAGATATTATTTAAAAAATTTAAAAATGAGGACTATAACGCATATAAAGAATCAGAAATGTATCTATTGGCATCTGAAGTTGGGAAAGAACATGAGATTATCGAAGATTGGGAATATCATAAATTAAGAGCTCTGCATTTTAAAAATTTATTTGATTTTGAACAAGCAATTGATGAACTTAATGAGGCTTTCAATAAAGCCAATATAGAAAATAGAAGAGACATTAGACGAGAAATAGAGTTATTAAGGAAATTAGAAAGTGATGAATCTACCAATGATTTAAAAGAAACTACTGAAAAATATAAATTACTAATTAATTTATTAATAGACAGTATAGAAAGTAAATGGAAAAATGGAGACTATGTAGATTTTGTAGGCAGGTTATTTAGATTGGAAGAGGCGGTATTGAAAACGATCGTTGAAAAAGAATTCAATAAATCTATGGATAAAAAGAATATCAATGGAGATAGTAGATTTTATGAATATGAAGAGCTATTAAATGAAAATCCTGATATAAAAGACTATTTGACTAAGAAAAAAGTAAAAATCGATAAGGGAGTTAATAGACATTCACTGTTTCATTTAGTAGGGTATTTAATAGAAAATAAAGGGCTTGAAAAATACAAAAAGATCCATAATATAATGGATAAATTGAATAAAAATAATAAAACTAAAAAAGCCCCTAAAAAATTGGAAAAAGTAGAAAGTTTAGCAGATTTGCGAAATAAATCAATTATAGCACATGGATTTATGGGGGTTTCTAAAAAGAATATAATTGAACTATACAACGAAGATAAGTCCAATGAAAACGAAATTATAGAAGATATACGTCTTGTAAAAAAACTGATTAATATATTTATATAAACTTTCTCTATTTTTACCATATTTAAAAGTGATATAATGGGAATTTGTCTAATTTGCACATTAGGGAATAGGGATATACAGTTTAAAAAAGAGTTTGAGCATAAATTAAAAGAAACCTTGGGAGATATATTAGATAAAAACAACGATTTGGACTCTAATGAATTATATATTAAAAAAGGTAATTTTTTGGATAATACCCGTAAAATCCTTGAAAAATATAACCATATACAAGATCATATAACTTTACCAATCATACAGTCCTGTTTAAATAAACACATAGAAAAAATTATTTTAATTCCAACAAATCAACAAGATGAAAATATTGATGAAAGATTTAAAAAAGGAGATACATTTATTGAAGCAGAAATTATTAAAAAAGTTTTAGAAAAAAAAGGATATTTAAATAAGGTTGAAATCAAGGTTGCTAAATTTGATGCATCAAATTTAGAGAGATGGTTTAATCATATACACGAAATAATCAATAATAACTATAAAAAATTTGATAAATTAATATTTGAAATAAGTGGTGGCGTCCCAACAAGTAAAGAAGCAATAAGATTAGCATCGCTATTTAAGAATAAAACAGAAGTTGCAGAGGTTGTTAATGGAGAAGTTAGTCCAGCAAATATGGGGTTCTTTGAAAATAGAATAATAAAAGAAAAAGTAAAAGATTTAATTAGGAATTACAATTATACTGGTGCATTGTCATTTAAAAAATATTATGAAGATGATGAAGAAGTTTTAAAGTTAATTAAACACTTAAATTACCGATTAAATTTTGATTTCGATAATGCAGTAAAATACTACAATGAGGAGAGATTAAAGAAACTAAGGAATGAGAGTAACACGATTAAAAAGTTAGAATATCTTATCCTTGAACTTTTGGACAATATGGAAATTGAATTAAAAAATGGAAACTATGCGAACTTTTTAGCAAGGGTTTATAGATTGGAGGAGGCTATGGGCCAGTATTTTGTTTTAAAGTGGTTTGAAAAAACGAAAACTGAAATTAGTTATAAATTGGGAAACAATCCACCATCTGGGTTTGTTAATGTTAAAAATATTGGTGTGGAGGACTTAAACAATAAAATTAGAAGTTATTTAAGATATTTGTCAAATGGAATTAAATTTAACAAGCCTGTAAATCATAAGGGCGTATCAAAACTAAGGAGTTTTATCGAAGAAAACTGCAAAAAGAAGGATAGAAGTGGAAATATAATAACACGCAACGGTAAAGTGGAATATAATATTTGTATAAATACTCCAACTTACAAGAAATTGATAGGTTATTTATATGGATACTATTCAAGTGAGCTCAGGACCTATGAAAAAATACAAAAAATGTATAAAAAGAACTATAACAACCTAAGGCATACAACAATAGTGGCCCATGGTTTTGAAGGTATAAATAATGAAAAAATAAGACATATGTTAAAACTCAATGGAATTAATGAAGATATTAATAAGTATTTCAAAAGTATTAAATCAGAATTCTTCAATATCGTAAACAAGGATGAAATAAATATATTTGATAAATTAAACAATGAAATAATAAATAACTTATAATATTTTTTTATTTCTTAATAGTTATCCTCGTAGTTATCCATATTTTTTAATTCTATAGTTTATATGTTTTTTAATTTTGATTTTAAGGATAAATAGACCGTCTCGAACCGACCACGTTTTATGATTTTTTTATATATTTAGATGTTAGGATTTATTAAGATCTAGCTTAGTTTAAGTATCATGGTTAGTTTTATCATGTTTTCCTTACAAATATTGTTTATTTTTTAGTTTGTGCAACTGCATGTTCTTTATTTTAGAAAATAAAACCAAACAACTAGTCGCACGTCTTTATATATAGAGCTCCAGATCATAGGTTCGAGATAAAAAGTTTTAAATAAGGGAAGATACAACTTTCTTTATAGGGAAATAAGGAAAATTCTCAACTGTTAAAATAAGACCATAGTGGGATGGAAATTTCTTTACCTATTACCTCGTCTATTTTTTCAGTGTTAAAATAAGACCATAGTGGGATGGAAATCTTTTATAATGTAATCAATTTCATTTATATGACAGGGGTTAAAATAAGACCATAGTGGGATGGAAATAACGTAAAAATGTTTTTAGAGTGGTAAAACGGTGTTAAAATAAGACCATAGTGGGATGGAAATCAATCATTGAAGTTGATGCAGATACTATATCTGCGTTAAAATAAGACCATTGTGGGATGGAAATAGTAGCTCATCAGCTAGTAGTTT
>NZ_AQXV01000043.1:0-37920 GCF_000376965.1 Methanothermococcus thermolithotrophicus DSM 2095
ATTGTTCTATCGATCCTTTTATGTATTCCTACAATGGTTTTGTTAATATCATCCACAGATTTACCAATCTCTTCTGCCAGTGATTTAATTTCACTTGCAACAACTGCAAATCCTTTTCCAGCTTCTCCAGCTCTTGCAGCTTCAATAGAAGCGTTTAAAGCCAGTAATCCAGTTTGTTCAGCAATATCTTTAATCAATACAGTAACTTCGTTGATTTTCTTGCTCTCGTCTCCGAGCTCTTGAATTGCCCTTCCTAAGTCATCTATTACGTTTGTGATTCTCTGCATTGTGTCTATTGCATTTTCAACTTTCTGTACACCAGTTCCTGAGTTTTTCTCTATTTCATTTGCCGCCTCTACTGCATCTACTGCTGCGTTGAATACTCCCTCGGTAACTTCCCCAGCATTCCCTAAATCCTGGGATACATCCTGTAGTTTTGCAGATTGGTCTGTTGCAGCTGTGGCAACCTGTGAAGCTGCATCTGCAACCTGATCTGAGGTTTCCTTTGTCCGCTCTATCTCTTCTTTTAGCGTAGATACCTCTTTGCTCAGATTAATTACCTGATTTTTCAGTTCTCTCGTCATGTTTGCTATGTTCTCAATAGCTTTGTTAATGATTTTTTGAAGCTTATTTCGTTTTCCATTTTCATCCATTCTTGCTGTTAGGTCCCCTTCAGATACTTTCGTCATAACTTCTGTGACGTCTTTGAATAATTTAGCCATGTTTTTTCTGTCTTCTTTCTGCTTTTCTATATCTTCTTTCATGTTATGGTATACCCTTTTCATGTTATGATATATTTTACCAATTTCATCATCGTTGAATTTCACTTTCGACTGTATGTTGTAGTTCCTACTGGCTAATTCACCAGACATTCTTTCAAGGTCTTTAAGTTGGTCTAAAACAGTTCTTTTTATAAAAATCATTGAAACAATCCCAACCAATAATGCCAATATTGCGGATATCACCGACATATAATTTGCAAATTTCTTTTTTTCATCAGCTGATATAGTATATATGCTAACGGCTTTGTTCATTTCATTTAATAATTCGCTGTTATGGCTTTTTACATAATTTAATGCCTCTTTAAATTCTGGATCGTCTGGACTTTTGGAGTATATTATTTTTATTTTTTTATAGTAAGGATCCCATAGTTGTTTTACCTTAAGAAGCTGGGGTTTAACTTCATCGGGAGCAGGGGGGAGTCCTAATTCTTTATCACCATATATTAGACCATTTAATGTTTTATCAAATCGTTCAGAGGTTTCTTTTAAATCTTTAATGTACCCATCATACCCATCTTCTATCATAACTGCATCATGTGCCAATTTTAGAGCTAACGTTCGTTGATACCCTGCAAGATTTATAGCATGTCCGTCATCGTTCATGCTAATTGCCACCGTGAATGATAATACTACAATAATAAGAACCAAAATTGATATAATGGATACAATCTTGGTTTTAACAGTCATGTCGTTAAGTTTCATACTTCCCCTCATTACTGTCAATATAAGGAATTGCAAAAATTTAAGTAACTAACTGCATGGTTACGACGACAATACAAACTCCACGGGCAATATTACCATATTTTGATATTTCGCGATATAATAAGCAATATTTATTTAATTTATACTATATACTTCAATATCTCCGTCTTTCATATTTTTAATGGCATTAAATGCTGCCTTTGCTCCATCAGTTGTGGTAATGTATGGTATTTTATAATCTATTGCTGTTCTTTTTATCAGATATTCGTCCTCTTTTGATGCACTTCCCTTTGGAGTATTTATAATCAAATCTATCTTTCTAGATTTTATTAAATCAATTATATTTGGTCTCCCTTCGCTTATTTTGAATACTTTTTCTACTGCTATTCCGTTATTGGTTAATACATTATAGGTTCCTTCTGTTGCCACTATCTTAAATCCTAAATCTTCAAAATTTTTTGCTATTGGTATTAATTTGTTTTTATCATCATCATTTACACTTATAAATACAGTTCCTGCTAATGGGAGCTCCATACCAGCAGCCAGTTGTGCCTTATAATATGCCAGTCCAAAATCCTTATCTATGCCCATAACTTCTCCTGTGGATTTCATTTCAGGACATAGGGAGATCTCTGCATTTGGCCATTTGCCGTATGAAAATACAGCCTCCTTGACGCATACTTTATCAGGTATTTTTTCCACAAGGTTTAAATCTTTTAATTTTTTGCCTACCATGATTTTTGCTGCAATCTTTGCAAGGGATATGCCAATAGCTTTACTTAAATAAGGTATTGTCCTACTTGCCCTTGGATTTGCCTCCAAAACATATACTGTATCATCTTTTATGGCATACTGGATATTTATCAAACCTTTGATTTTTAACCTCAACGCCAATCTTTTTGTGTAGTCCTTTATGGTGTCTATAATGTCTTTTGAAAGTGTTTGGGGCGGTATTACACAGGCACTATCTCCACTATGTATGCCTGCCTCTTCTATATGTTCCATTATCCCTCCAATAAATACATCTTCACCATCGCAAACTGCATCTACATCCACTTCAATAGCATCTTCCAAAAACTTATCAATTAGGATTGGGAGCTCCGGTGAAATCATTACTGCCTCGTTCATGTAATTTTTTAATTCCTCCCTATTATACACTATATGCATGGCTCTTCCACCGAGCACATAGGAAGGTCTAACCAATACAGGATATCCGATTTTTTCTGCCACTTCTAAGGCTGTTTCCTCATCAAATACTATTCCATTTGGCGGTTGTGGTATTTTTAATTCATTCAATATATTTGAGAATTTCTCCCTATCCTCAACTAAATCAATGGATTCTTTTGGAGTCCCAATAATTATATCGTCAGGAATGTATTTCGATAGATTAAGGGGAGTTTGTCCCCCAACTTGAACTACAACGCCGTAGGGGTTTTCTTTTTCGATTATATTTAAAACATCCTCGGGATATAACGGCTCGAAGTAAAGTCTATCTGCTAAATCAAAATCGGTGCTAACTGTTTCAGGGTTGCAATTTACCATTATGGTTTCAAAACCTTCTTCCTTTAATGATTTTATCGTATGGACACAGCAATAATCAAATTCTATACCTTGACCTATTCTGTTTGGTCCCGAGCCCAATACTATGATTTTATTACTTTTGTTATTGTTAGAACTCTTGCCAATATTGTTATTGTTATTATTATTTCCACCTATTTCTAGTTCATCTTCCTCGTCATTATAGGTTGAATAGTAGTAAGGGGTTTTTGCCTCAAATTCTGCACCGCAGGTATCGACCATTTTATATTTGGGGAATATGTTATATTCTTTTCTTAGATTTCTTATTTCTTTTTCTGATTTTCCCGAGATGTCGGCTATTATTTTATCGGACAGTCCATATTTTTTTAACTTTAAAAGGGTTTCATAGTCAAGATTTTTTGCACCACTTTTATCACTTTTTATAGAGCTCTCCAGTTCTATTATATTTTTCATCTTATTCAGAAACCAAGGGTCTATTTTAGTTATTTTATAAACTTCATCAACATCCTTTATTTTTAAAATTTCAAATAAATCATATATTCTACCTATCCCGCCTTTTGGATTTGTATAATTTAATCTCTTCTCATCAAATTGATATTTAGTATTGTAAAGGTCCAAACTTCTCAATGCCTTTAAAAATGCCTCTTCAAAAGTCCTACCAATCGCCATAACCTCCCCAACACTTTTCATCTGGGTTGTTAAGGTGTCATCCACGCCAGGAAGTTTATCAAAATCCCATCTTGGAATCTTTACAACAACATAATCTATTGTAGGTTCAAATGCTGCGGAAGTCCCAGTTATTTCGTTTTTAATCTCATCAAGGGTTAAACCAACAGCCAATTTTGCGGCAACCTTCGCAATTGGATAACCTGTTGCCTTACTTGCAAGTGCGGAGCTCCTGCTTACCCTTGGGTTCATTTCAATGGCCACAATTCTCCCATTTTCTGGATTAACTGCAAATTGAATATTACTTCCGCCGGTCTCAACCCCAATTTCTCTAATGATTTTTATGGAATAGTCTCTTAATAATTGATATTCTTCATCACTGAGTGTTTGGGTTGGAGCTACTGTAATACTGTCTCCTGTATGTATCCCCATAGGGTCAATATTTTCAATGGTGCATACTATAATTACATTGTCGTTTAAATCCCTAATTACTTCATATTCATATTCCTTCCAACCAATTATGCTCTCTTCTATCAAGATTTGATTTTTAAGGCTATATTCTAATCCCTTTGAAGCTATTGATTTTAACTCTTCTGGGTTAAATGCTACACCTCCTCCGGTTCCCCCAAGGGTAAATGCAGGTCTAACTACTACAGGGTAGCCTAATTTTTCTGCAATACTCAGGGATTCTTCCACAGTATATGCAACTTCACTTTTTAACACATCCACTCCAACTTTTTTACAGGCTTCTTTAAAGAGCTCCCTATCTTCCGCTTTTCTAATGGCATCTAACTTTGCCCCAATCAGTTCAACATCATGTTTATCAAGAATTCCTTTATCCGCCAGTTCAACTGCCAAGTTTAGTGCAGTCTGTCCTCCAAGGGTGGGCAGTATTGCATCAGGCTTTTCCTTCTCAATAATTTTTTCAACGACCTCAGGCACCAACGGTTCTATATATATTTTGTCTGCCATCTCAGGGTCAGTCATTATTGTTGCAGGATTTGAATTTACAAGGACTATTTCATACCCCAGTTCTTTTAAGGCTTTACATGCCTGGGAACCAGAATAATCAAATTCACACGCCTGCCCAACAATTATTGGACCTGCACCTATAATCAGTATTTTTTTAATATCTTCTCTTTTTGGCATAAAACCACCAAATCAATATTGTTTAATAATCTTCTCAAAATCGTCAAAGAACCCATATGTGTCATGGGGACCAGGATGAGCCTCTGGATGATATTGAACACCAACGATCGGTAATTCCTTATGTTTTATTCCCTCAATGCTGTTATCGTTTAAATTAATCTGAGTAATATTCATACAATCGGGTAAATCAGAAACTGCAAAGTTGTGATTTTGGGAAGTGATATATACCCTTCCATTTTCCAAATCCTTAATGGGCTGGTTTAATCCATGATGGCCAAATTTTAATTTTCTCGTTTTAGCACCAAGTGCCAGCGATATTATTTGATGTCCTAGACATATTCCATAGATTGGAACTTTGCCTATAAGGTTTTTCACAGTATTTATTGTTTCTTTTAGAATTGAAGGATCTCCCGGCCCATTTGAGATAAACACCCCATTTGGATTATATTCCAATATATCTTTATAATTTGAATCATATGGAACAATAACCAAATTTACGTTCTTTTTAATTAGCTGATTTACTATGGATTTTTTAACTCCACAGTCAATTAAAACCACGGTTTTTTTACCATTTCCCAATATTATTGGTTTATCCGTACATACCTCAGGAACTAAATTTAATTCTGAAATATTTTTATGAGATTTAACCTTTTTCAATAATTCCTCATTATCAATATCCCCAACTCCTATGGCGGCCTTCATAGTCCCATAGGTCCTTATTTTTTTTGTTAATTTTCTTGTGTCAATATCGGATATTCCACATATATTATATTCTTTTAAAAATTCATCAATGCTTTTTTTAGATTTATGGTGGCTAGGAACTGAACAATTTTCTTTTACAACAAAACCTTCCACTTTTATTCCATCGGATTCGAACCATTCTTCATTTACACCATAGTTTCCAATTAACGGATATGTCATGGTTAATATTTGACCTTTATAAGATGGGTCAGTCAATGCTTCTACGTATCCCGTCATACCTGTACAGAATATAATTTCCCCAATCGCAATACCCTCTGCACCAAATCCATGACCCTGCATAACAGTCCCATCTTCCAAAATTAATACGGCTTTTGTCATACTATCCCTTCTATTATGCATGCTTATGAGCATGCATATTCTATTGTTTAATGTATCAGATTGTTAAATTAGGATTTTTTTATTATTGTGCTCTAAAAATGCCTCCCAGCTTTCATCCACACTTTCTTGTATGTGCTCAATTTCAATCTCTGAAAGGTGTCTAAATCTCTTCTGGATGCTTAAATAATCTTTTACCGGTATTTTTTTATTTTTATAGTTCATCTTAAATTCTTTATTTTCAATTTCGTAAAGCGCCCACAATCCAGATTGAACAGCCAATTTTGCGATTTTTATTCCATCTTTACTGTGAAATCCCCACCCAGTGGGGCATGGGGCATGCACATGAATATATTTGAATCCATCAAAGGATAATGCCTTTTCAACCTTTTTTAGGAAATCAATGGGATAACCTACTGACGCAGTGGCAACATAGGGAGCTCCGTGGGCAGCCACAATAAATGGCATGTTCTTTTTTTCTTCGGGCTTTCCAATACTGTATTTTCCAGCAGGGCTGGTAGTTGTTGATGCCCCATAAGGGGTAGTCCCGCTCCTCTGTTTTCCAGTGTTTGCGTATGCTTCGTTATCGGTACAGATGTATAGTATATTGTGTTCGCGTTCTACTGCTCCCGATAATGCCTGAAAACCAATATCTGCGGTTCCACCATCTCCAGCAAATACTACGATATTTGTCTTTTTACCCAGTCTTTTCATGGCTTTTTCTATGCCGCTTGCAACTGCTGCAGCATTTTCAAATGCAACATGTATAAATGGCACCCTCCAGGCAGTTTCAGGATATATTGTAGTAATGACTTCCATACATCCAGTTGGTGCAATGACAATTGTGTCCTCTCCACATATTTTTAAAGCCAATCTTAAGGCAAGAAGTTCTGGACATCCAGCACAGGCTCTTGCTCCTGGTGCTAAATATTCTTCTTTTGGAATATCTGTGATTTTCATAGATTAACACCTATCCATGTAATTTCTTTTGGATTGTTATCCTCTAATAATCTAAATATGGTTCTAAAATCGTCATAAGTTACATCCCTACCGCCCAATCCAACAATAAAGTTTTTTACAATAGGTTTACTATCCAAATCATAAAGGCATGATTTAACTTCATGGGCCACAATTCCACCGGACCCAAAGCTTATATTTTTATCAATTACTCCTATTTTTTCAAACCTTGAAAGTATTTTTTTCAGTTCTTCTTTTGGGAATGGCCTAAATACCTTTAATTTAATCAATCCTACTTTTTTTCCCTCTTTCCTTAGTTCATCTACAATAAATCGTGCAGTGGTGGTTATTGCCCCCATAGTTAAAATAACAATTTCTGCGTCTTCGGTCCGATATTCTTCAATGAATTCATACTTCCTTCCAGTGAGCTCTTCAAATTCTTTAAAAGTTTTTTCCATAACAATTCTAGCATTCTCCATGGCTTGTTCCTGTTGATATTTCAGCTCCATGTAGATATTTGGACCTCCAACTGGTCCCAATGTGTAAGGGCTTTCAGGGTCTAATTTATATTCTAAATCCAATTCTGGAAGAAAACTTTCAATTGTTTCATTATCCAGTGGATTTACTGGTTCGACAGTATGTGATAATATAAATCCATCGAGAGATACCATTGCAGGCAATAATACATTTTTATTTTCACATATTTTGTATGCCATTATCACTGAATCATGAGCCTCTTGATTACTCTCACAAAACATCTGAATTGCCCCACTGTCCCTTTGAGCAAGGGCATCTATATGGTCTGACCATATCGATATTGGAGCAGAATATGACCTGTTAGTAATTGCTGTAACAATGGGTAACCTAAGTCCCGAAGCACATGGGATGAGCTCGTGAAATAATGCTACACCAGGTCCGCAAGATGCGGTAAATGTTCTAACCCCGCAGGCACTAGCCCCAATTACTGCACTCAATGCACTGTGTTCGGATTCTACTGGAATATACTCGCAATCCATCTCACCGTCGGCAATAAATTTTGCTATTATCTCAACAATTTCACTTTGGGGGGTAATTGGATATGCTGCCACCACATCGACACTTGAATTTTTCACCGCAGTGGCAACTGCCATATGTCCGGTCATTCCTTGCATTTTAGTCCTCCTCTATCATTTTTATAGCATTTTTTGGACATTCAACTTCGCAAATTCCACATCCCTTGCAAAAATCGTAGTCAATTGTTATTTTATCATCCTCAACAATTACCACTCCATCGGGGCAGTAGAGCCAGCAGAAAAGACATGAATTACAGTTTTCATAGTCAATAATTGGTTTATAGGTCCTCCAACCTCCAGTTTTGTTTTCTACGCTTGTTCCAGGTGGAAGCACACCACCTATGATTATATTATTATAATCTAATGTCATACGACCACCTTTTTCATCTCATCATATGCCCTTTTAACGGCCAATATATTTTTATCAGCAAGTTTTTTTGGAAATCTTTCTGATATGATTGAAATAACTGAATCCAATGAGATATTGTCATATATTGCCAAAAATGCTCCAATCATGACGGTATTTGTAATTGGAACCCCCAGAGTTTCAATGGCAAGTTTAGTGGCATCTATTGTATAGGTATTTTGGCCCTCAAACTCGATAGGCTCCTTTGTATTCACAATTATGGTTCCATCATCCAGTCCTTGGACAACATCCACAGTAGGGTCATTTATAACCGTTGGGTCTAGAACCATCACATAATTTGGATTGTATATTTGAGTTCTTGTTTTAATTTCACTGTCGCTTATTCTAACATAGGAAGTTACAGGAGCTCCCCTCTTTTCAGGGCCAAAAAATGGAAAAGCTTGACAAAATTTTCCCTCTTTTAAAGAAGCTATGGCAAGAATTTCTGCGGCGGTAACTGCCCCTTGACCTCCCCTGCCATGAAATCTTATTTCATCCATGTTTTTCACCCTGCATATGTCATTATTAATTATTATATATGTGTATTTAATACACATATTATATAAATATTTCGGAATTTCGGCAATTGTACAATAATATTATATATGGAACCGTAAAAAATCATTTAACAAACTTTAACAATACTTATTAAATCAATAAAAATCGAAATCTAGGATTTCATCTAATTTTTCATTAATTTACTCATACCACATTCCCTTGAACAATTATGCAAGAGAATAAAAAACCAGATCATCCCAGAACTGCCGACTACCTCATGAATAAATATCCCTGGCGAGCTCGGGGCAAGATACATTATTCCTTTAAATATGGTTAGTACCAAGTAATCTTAACACTTTGTTTTTCTGCCTGTTTTTTCCGTCCTTTTCTGTCTTTTGGGATATTCTTCCTCAATCAATCATAAACTTAAAAATTTATAAATTTATCAAAGAGTATTCCAATTATCCCGCTTCCAACGATAACTCCAATCAAATATTTTAATGTTAGTTTTTTCCCATAACATCTTTTCATAGCCATTAGTAAAGGAAGTCCCAAAGTAGGAGCTGAAATTAAAAACGAAATTATCAATCCTTTTGATATACCATCTATTGCAACTGCCTTTATAATTGGTACCATTGCATGAGGGCATAAGAAGATGAATATTCTTATTATTGAAACATAAAAATACGAGTATAGGTTATTGGAAAGAATTAACAGAATGGTTTCTTTTGAGACATAGGTCATTACAAATCCAGAAATTAAAAATCCCAAAGTTATAGATGGTAAAAATTTTTTAAACTGCTCAATGAACACATCAAAAAAACCATTTTTGTTATTTTTGGATTCAAATCCACAAAATACTACTTTTTCATTGTAGAATATCAAACCTACAAATACTGATAATAGCATTGATGCTAAAACCTGCACAATTGCTAGTTTATACCCTAACAACGAAAGAGATAGTAAAATACCAATAGGATTTATTGAAGATGCTGAAACAATAAATGCCATACTAGTTCCTAAGTTTGCCCCCTTTGAGCTCATGGCATTTGCTACAGGCACCCCACTTGCAGAACATAATGGTAGGATCCCTCCAATAAAAGATGCTAAAATTATGGATTTTTTTGAGTTATCCAATATATGAACAAACCTTTTTCTCAAATCTCCTTTCAATTTTATCTTTAAATATGTGGATATAACAAAACCCAATATAATATAAGGTAATGCCTTTAAAAAGAAGTTTAGGGAGTGTTCCAGTGAGATATAAATAGCGTACATATTAATCATGGTTTCCACACTTACCACACTTAGAATTATAGTGGTGTGCATTACTTACTTAACTAATTAATACAGGTAATTTTTATTTAAACATAAAATACCCTTGTTAAATTAAATTAAGCTTATTTATTGCAGTTATTAAATTTATAATACTTTGATTAGTTTACTTAAAGTTGCACACCACTATACATTTGAGTTTGTTTTTCGTTTTCCTTATTCCTTTTTTTGTTAATTGGATTGCAGTACCATAAGGGCACAAAAATCTACACCAGAATCTTGGTATTAATATGGCTAGGAACAATCCTCCCAATACCAATAATAACCTTGTGTAATATTCATTTCCAACAGTCATTAAGGTCAATTCTATTGAAGTTATTAAATCACTGGTATGGATTGGAATGTAATACCTTGGATTTCCATTTATTATTGCAATTATTGCAAAGGCAAATATTGTATATCTTAAAAAATTAAACGATAATTTTAGTTCCAATGGTAGTTTAACAACACTTTTTGAAATTTTTCTTCTTATTTTGTAAATTATATCGTTTAAAGTTCCAAATGGACATACTCCACTACAGAAATCTTTTCTAAACAAAAACATGTATCCAATAACAAATGCAACAAAAGGTCGCCTATAGTATTTGGAAGGGCAGTCAACAACAGGACACATGTCACATGCTAAAAATGGGATCATATATGGACATCTGAATATAACTAAAATAACTGTGGGGATTACGCCAATAAAAATTCCGTATTTTATGAAAATTGGGATAATAGCGTTTACCTTATTAAATAATTCTTTAAAATTCATTATCTCACCAAATTAAATAAAATATAATGTAGCTTCATGATTTGGTTAATATTTCAGTTTTAAAACTGTCGCAAAAAGAGAAAATAATTGATAATATTATGGGATATTATTGTTGTGGTGCAATATCTTTATATTCTGAGTAGTAGTTGTTTAAGATTTCCTGACCTTTTTCAGATTTTACAGGATAGAAGCCGTGTTTTGCCAATATACTTTGTCCTTCATCTGATAAAACAAATTCCATGTATTTGTATGCTAAATCCTTATTCTTTGAGTTTTTCATAACTCCTATTGTGAAAACACCTTTTTGCATATCAAGGTATTCTCTTGGAATATCTATAACTTCAACGTTTCCTTTTATTCCTTCCAATGTGGTGCATCTTCTCTCAACTATTGCTGCATCTGCATTTCCATTGGCAACTTCTTTTAACATCTTTCTGTAGCAGTCGTAATCTTTTGAACTTTTTTCATAGATTTTTTCGATTAATTCTTTTTTTGGTTTTAATGCTTTTATTTCTGGAATCTTTGCTTTTGAGTTTGTGTAAACTATAACATCATCTCTCAATAAATCTTCTAATTTAGTTATGTTCTTAGGGTTTCCTTTTGGAGTTATTATTACCCATTCTGTAAATTGGTAGATTTTATAGTCTGGTTCCATTAAACTTTCGTTTGTTAATATTTTTGAATGTTTGATACTTCTTGGTAAAAATACGTCAGCATAAGCACCTTTTTCTAACGCCTTTCTTAAAGTTCCAGCTGATGCTCCTGTGAATTCTACTTTACAGTTGTATCTTTTTTCAAAAACTGAATTTACTTCTTGGAGTGCCTCTGTTGGACCTCCACAACTGTAGACCACTAAAGTTTTTAGAGCTCCTGCAGATTTTGCAGCTGTAGCGGTAGCTTCTGCAGGTGATGTTGCTTGAGTGTCTGACACACATCCAGAAAACATTAGGGTTATTGCAATAAGCCCTACCATGAATAATGCATGTTTTCTCATCTTTTCACCATTAAATTTTCTAATAACCGCTTTTTTGGAATTTCCAAATCTAATGGTATTTTTACATATAAATAGTTTGTTTTTCATTAATTTTAATAACTAATTAGCTATTAGATAATATAATAAGTCCAAAAATGCCTCATTTTAAATTGGACAGATGATTCAAATAGTAAAAAATTAAAAAAGATGTAGTACAACATATAAAAAAATAGATAAATAATAATTATGCTAATTTTTCAAAACATTCTTTACAAACTATTTTTCCATCTACGATTCTTCCTTTAATTTCCATAAAGTACTCTCCACATTCTTCACATTTTATGGATGGGTATAATTTTGCCTTTCTTGGTGCAGGAATATCAACCTCTTTAACTTCAAATAATTCCTCATCATTAGCATTTAATATCCTTTCAGTAATTTCCTTCTTTATTTTTATAAATTCTTCTTTTTCTTTTTCTGTCAATTGATCTTTGTTGTATTTTTTTCTCATATCTTCAATATCTTTAAAGAAATCGTCTTTGAAGTATATCCTTAAAGCTTTGCGGTTATCCCTTGAATAAAACGTATAAGCGTGTTTTCCATTATCTTTAAAGATTAAATTTCCTTTCCCAAATGTACAGCTCAGCATATGCTGTATTGCGTCAACACTACAGGAGTTGTTTTCTACAATCGCCACGAGCTCTTCATCTTCAGACTTGTTGTAATGATTTTGAATATATTTTGCAACCCTGTAACCTATTGCCAGTCCTGGGCATTCATGTCCATGGAATTCAACAGCTCTTTCCCATTCTACGTCCATTTTTTCACCCATAAATAATGGAAAATATTTAGTATTTCTTTAGTACCGTATCATATAATACAATATAAACTTTTATAAATGAATCAACCTTCTTAGGAAATAGTCTAATTTAAATATTTTCATCAACATATCATGAATAGGTTTTAGTAGAAATAAGATGTAGTATAATTAATATTTCATATCAGTTTGTTGACAATAATATTATCGATAGTATTGTAAAAGGTGATATTTTGCCAAAGATGATCTTACTTCCAAAACTCACAATGTCCCTTGGAGGCTATATTAGGGAAACCATAGAGCCTTATAATGATGACGAAGCTAAACCATTTCCTTACAGAAATGTAGTCGTAGGAAATCCTACAGATGAACCTATAAAAATAGATGTACCTGCATACGATGAAAACTGGGTGGAAAGACATAGAGAACTTGGATTAATTGTAGTACCTGTCGGCATAGATGATGACTTCGTAGGTATATTTAAGATGGTAGAAGAAAAAGTTAAAAGAGGAATTTCGGTGGAAAAAAATGATTAAAGGAGTGTTATTTGATCTGGACGACACTCTATACGATTCTTCAAGTTTTGCTGATCGGGCTAGAAGAGAAGCCATAAAAATGATGATAGACGCTGGATTGGAATCCACAGAAGAAGAAGCCTACAACATACTTCAAAAAATCATTAAAGAAAAAGGTTCCAACTATGGAAAGCATTTTGACGATCTAGTAAATGCAGTTATGGGTTATCATGATCCTAAAATAATTACGATGGGAATTATATCTTACCACAACGTTAAATTTGCTCTTCTAAGGCCATATCCTGATACCATAGAAACTTTGATGAAATTAAAAGCATTGAATCTAAAATTAGGTATTATAACCGATGGAATAACATTAAAACAGTGGGAAAAATTGATAAGACTCGGAATATACCATTATTTTGATGAAGTAATAACTTCAGAGGAGTATGGACTTGGAAAACCAAATATCGAATTTTTCCAGTATGGATTGAAGAAAATAGGTTTAAAACCTGAAGAGGTAGTATATATTGGAGATCGTGTGGATAAGGATATAAAACCTGCTCAAAAGGTTGGAATGTCTACAATCAGAATTTTGAAAGGAAAATATAAAAATTTAGATAATGACACCGAATGCCCAACAGTAAACAAGCTTTCAGAAATCGTGGACATTATAAAAAATTTAGGACTTGAGAAGAAGTAAATATTGATGAATGATATTGATAGTAGGTTGAGGAGCATGATAGATGAAATAAAAGGTTTAGTGGCATTTATGACCAGAATCCCTGTAGGGCATTTTAGAAGTAATTTTGAGGATATGGCAAGATATTTCATGATACTACCTTTGATAGGTACCCTTGTTGGAATTTTTGGAGCTCTTGTAGCTTTTGTGTTTAACTACTTTAACTTTGAGGCATCCAACGTTGTTGGAGTAGTTGTAATGTTTGCACTGTTGTATATGCAAGGGTTCCACCATGTGGATGGTCTAGGGGATTTTGGAGATGCATGGATGGTAATGGGAAACACCAGGAAAAAACTTGAAGTCATGAAGGATGTTTATATGGGGACCGGTGGCTTAATTTTTGTTTTTTTAATTGAACTAATATCTATATTTTCAATAGCTTATTTTTATGAAAATCTAAGTTTTATCCTGTTTGCGAAGTACATAATAATAGGGGAAACCTGCTCAAGATTGGGTTTACTTTCATCTGCCTGCTGTGGCATACCTTCAAAAGAAGGAACTGGAAGACATTTCGTTAAAAATACAAAAGAGTTTCATTTATTTATTGGATATGTCCTTACTTTGGCAGTATCTGTATTGATGGGCGTGCCAAAAATAGGAGCTCTCTGTTCTACTTTGGCAGTATTCTTTGGTATGTTCATAGCTTGGAATTCAAATAAAAGCTTTAAGTGTGTTACCGGAGATATTTTAGGGGCCACTAACGAAATAACAAGAGCAATAGTTTTAATAGCCGCTATAGCGTTTCCACTAATATATTAACATAATCCATCAAGTTTAAATTATCTGAAAACGTCTTCTTCTTTTTTTCTGATTAAATCCTTGCCTTTTCCATCCACATAAGGAACAGGAGCGTTTCTTATTATTACTAAAGGTATTCCTTCGTTTGATTGACCCATTACAACTGACGCTGCCGATGCAAGTTCATCTGCAATTCCAACTTCTGTAGTTTTTAACTCTCTGCCAAACAAATCCTTCTCTCCCTTTCTATCCCACAACGCACAAACTCCACTAACACCTATGGCCACACCAACAGACCCTTTTCTAAATGGTCTTCCCATACTGTCGTTTATAATAACCCCTACCTTCTTGCCAGTAAGTTTTTCTATCTTTTTTCTTAGTTCATCCGCACTTTTATCAGGATTCTTTGGTAATGGTTTTATGTAATCTAAAGAGTTACTTTCATCAACACCACTGTTTGCACACACAAAACCATGTTTAGTTTCTGTAACTATGAAGTTGGGCCCCATTTTCACAACTTCATTGGTTTCATCAAGTATAATCTGAACAACTTCTGGATCTTTATTTAATTTTTCAGCTATTTCAATAGCTTCTTTGGATGGGACTATTTCATCCTTTTTTACCAGGTTTTTTTCAAGCTTTGAAATTATGGTTTCTGCAATTACTATTATATCCCCGTCTTCGATTGGGTATTCTGAAATTAATTCAGCTAAGTCTAAGTTTTCATTCCCTGTTATTATCGGTATCTCCAATCCAATGACTTCCATTTTTCTTCTTTCTTTGCAACCCTTTAAAAAAGTGTTGCATCCCAAAGTTTTATTTGATAATCCAAAATCTTTTTCAGATGGTTCGGCTTTTATGTTCATGGTGTTTTCAATTGCATCTTTCATAACTTCTACATTTGGTTTTTCCCCAGTCCAGATTTCAAAGGCGATTGCCCCTTGGTATATCAACATTCCAAGGCCGTTAATCGTCTTTGCACCGAATTTTTTTGCTTCCTTTAATAGAACTGTTTCAATTGGGTTGTATATTAAATCCATAACCACCATATTTTCGTTTAAATCTTTGCAATTGATTACTGGTTCAACATCAACATTGGGGTACATTCCAACAGGTGTTGTGTGTATTACTATGTCAAATTCTCCTACGTTAATGTTTAAATCACTAAATTCAACTTCATTTTCACTTTTATTTAATTTCTCGGCGATTTCTTTTGCCAATCTTTCCGCTTTTTCAACGGTCCTATTTGAAATCGTGATTTTATTATTTTTCGCAAGTTCAAATGCAACCGCTCTCGCAGCTCCCCCTGAACCGATAATTAATATTTTTTTATCCTTTACTTCTTCACCTATTTCTTCTTCAAGGGACATTCTAGCCCCTAAACCGTCTGTATTATATCCTATCGCCCTTCCATCTTCTTCGATCTTAACTGTATTCACTGCCCCAATTAACCGAGCTCCTTCATCAATATCATCCAAGTAATTCATAATATCTATTTTATGGGGTATTGTCACATTGAAACCTACCATTCCAAGAGCTTTTGCCCCATCAATTACGTATTTTAAATTTTCAGGTTTTACATCAAATGCAAGATACACATAGTTCAAGTTCTTATCCATAAGAGCTCTGTTGTGCATTACGGGAGATAAAGAATGTTCAACTGGATGTCCTATTAATCCCAACAATTTGGTTTTTGAATCTATCAAACTACCACCTTATTTTTATATTATTTTTATTCCAAATTCTTCCTTTAAAATTTCCACAAAATTATCAATGGTTTTTTCAATACCACTTTTTTGCCTTTGGGTTATATTCTTTTTATTTATTAAATCACCATAAACATCAGTGGTAAATAGATACTTATTTTTATCCGTTAAAATGCATATGCCCCCCCTTCCAACTCCTGCAGTAGTTCCTATGCTAATATCACAGTTTAAAATGTTTTTAATGCCCTTTGCCATTAGGTAGGCTACTTTTAAATCGTTTTCTTCAGAATATACTTTTGCAAAATCAAATTGATAGTCAGGCTCAGGGAGTTTTATATTCAGAAGTTTTTCTGCACTATAAACAGAAGGTATGAACATAGATGCCATTACCTTTACGTTTCCGTTGATGCATTTGAAATATGGATTATTTTTAAGTTCATCATATCCGCAAGCCATTTTATGTATTTTAGTGCCTATTTGCCCATAGGTAAAGCACTCTGCGGTAGCTAAGGTTATCATATAATCACCAATAGTAGAATAATACTGTAAAAGGGAGTATTTAGGATAAGTTTTGTGTGGAATCCATCCGAGCTCGCTTATTTTATTATCGTTAACTTTTGGATCCAACCTTTTCTAAAGGTTGGAGATAGTGTATTACTTTGTATCAAAACTTTTTTAAAGTTTTGAGGTAGAGTTATCATACGATATATATCGGGCCATCAATATATTTTTTAAAAAGTTAATATTTAAATTATAAAACAAATATAATATACGTGTTATTATCATATTATATTATTAGCTTTGTAAAAGTTTATTACCTATTTAAAAGGTGTTTCCATGGTAAAATCTAAAGAAGTAGCAAGATTTGAAGGTAAGGGTATTTTGGTAAACCCATATACTATGAGGGATCCATTCACAAAATGGGAAAAAATCCAAATAATTCTTTACAATGATAAAATTGAGTTTAAATTTAAAAATAACGAAATCGTAGCTACACTCGATCAGATCGAAGATGTTGATGCTAAATTACCCAGAAGGGCTATAGAAATTGCCAAGGGTTCTTTGGAGGATTTGGGGGAGTATTCCTCAATTACAATTAAATTGCCAGATCGTGATATAGATATAATTGGCTTTGCTCCAGAAACATCAATATATGGAAAAACGTTAATAAATGCATTTTTAAAAAAGCTATTTTTCGAATTACTTAATAAAAAAGAAGTTAAGGTACAGTATGGTTTAATAAAGGGAGGCTCTGTTGATCCGTCAGTAACTTGGGAAAATGGAATGTTTGTTTTTGCACAAAAACCTGTAAAAAAAGGAGTTTCAATAATTCATGAACCTGTTTTAGCCATAGCTGTAACGACGGATCGTAAACCAAAAGTTTATGATCTATTCAGCAATATAGAGTCTGTAAATAGGGAAAAAAAAGCCGTAGATGGGGAAGAACGTGATGTTCTTGAAATTAAACAGATAAAAGCTGGGGAAACCATGACTTCATATATGTATGCCCCACAAAAAGAAACACTATTTGTTCTAAGGTATATATCCGCGTTAACTAAGTATCACAATGCGGTCAGTAACCTACTACCAAAAACTGATGAAGAATTGGAATCTCAACTGGCCTTAGAGAGCTGGAGTGGAGATAGAATAAAAAGTGAAATTGAACAGCTTGAACCTGAAGAGCAGGAAATTCTAACTGCACTTTACACGGGAATAAGTTCTCTTGAGCTCCCATCAATGATGGGTCTTGATGTAGATGAGGTTGAAGCAATACTGGAAAAATTAATTGATAAAGGATTACTTGACTTAATCAGGATACGAAAAGAAACTGAACTTACTGATAAAGGAAGGGCAATAACAAATTATATTATAACAAATTTCTAATGTATAAATTGATAAAATTAAAATATTATGAGTTAATATTGTAGTATATGAAATTGAGGTGAAGTAAAATGGTTGATGTAGTTAAAACATTAGTTGTTGATGATTCAGCGTTTATGAGAAATATATTAAAAAGAATTTTGGCTACCACCAACAAATACGTCGTAGTTGGGGAAGCTTCAAATGGTAAAGAGGCTATACAGAAAGCAGAGGAATTACAACCCGATTTAATAACAATGGATGTCGTAATGCCGGAAGTAGATGGGATAGCTGCAACGAAAGAAATAAAGGAGAAGTTCCCTAATATAAAAATAGTAATGTGTACATCCGTAGATCAAGAACAGAAAATGATTGAGGCAGTAAATGCCGGTGCTGATGGATATATTGTTAAGCCATTCCAAGCTCCAAAAATTATTGAGCAATTCAATAAATTATTCCCTTAATAAAAATATTTTTTTAGCAGAGGTTGTACCATGGGCGGTTTTTCACAGTTCTCATATAGGGCGTGGGAAGTATTATTAAAATACATAATTGATGATGTTACCAGCAGGGGAGAAATAATGGACGATTCCTATGAAAAATCGAAGTTTATACAAAACTTTAGTAAAGAAACCTTAAACAGTATTGAAGAAATTGGAAGATCTGCGGCTGAAAGAGCGGCTAGTTTTGTTGAAGACATGAGTGGAGATAAAATTGAGATTAAAGTTTTTAAAGTCGGTCTCGTAACCCCAAAAGATATAAAAGAAAGAATGGGTAACGATACCAAAGTATTTACCAAAATTAAATTTGATGGAATAATTAATGGTACGGGGGTTCTAGTTTTTTCAGAAGATTCTGCATTAAAATTATCTGATGCCATGCTTGCAGGAATGGGGATGGATGACGAATCAGATGATGGTGAGAAATTTAGTGAAATGAAAATATCTGCGATTAATGAAACATGTAATTTGCTAATTTCTGCTTATGTTGATACCTTCGCTAATTTTATGAAAACTTCGCTAAATATGCATCCGCCGTCTTTTGTTATAGGTTGTGGAAAAGAACTAATTGATGAGATATTCAAAAGTTATGATGTGAAAGATGACGATCTCGTTTTCACGTTTGAGTCAGAATTATTTTCCCATGGCATAGGGGCAGGTTTTGAAGTTTTAATTGTGATACATCATGATTCCATAACTACATTATTCAATGAATTGTAGGGCAATAATAATTTTTTATTTAAAACCTCGTATATGGAGATGGGTTTTATGAGTATTTTAGAATCAATGAAAAAAATAACTGATATCGGTCGTAAAGCTTCTGAAAATACTGCCGAAGCATTTAGTGGGTTAACTGGAGAAAATACTGAGGTTTATTTTTTGGGTACAAGGTTTGTACCAATTGAATACCTACCAGAGCAGTTTGGAGATGAGACTTGCAAAATAATTCGTATAGATTTTGATGGAGTGCTAGCTGGCGGAGCTCTAATGATACTACCTGAACAAGATTCTGTAAAACTTGAAAAGCTTCTCTTATTGGATATGATATGGGATAGTTTAGTATATAATCAAGAGTTACCGGATTACTCTGAAATGGAAGTCTCAGTTATTGGTGAAGTTGCAAACATAGTTGTAGCCGCATTTTTAAATGTTTTTGCAAATGCTTTAGGTGATGAAATTAACATAACAACACCAGAGTTTATTAGAGATAGCGGATATTCAGTAGTGGAGTCATTAGTCCTTGAAATGGCGGATGATTTAGAAGTTGCCCTTGTATTTGATGCTAAGATTGAAATTGTGGGCAGATTTCCAATAAACTGCAATATTTTGATTTTAATAAATCAGGAAACTCTCAAAAATCTTGATAAATTATAATTTTTTATTTTATTTTCCGGTGATTGAATGGATGAAAAGTATTTCGAAAGAATAAAAAGGGATATTAAAACAAAACTAAATATCCAGATAGATCAATATAAGGATGCATACATTAAAAGAAGGATCTCTGTTAGAATGAGGGCTTGCAAATGTAAAACATATAAAGAGTACTATGAATACTTGATTAAGAATAATCCGGATGAATATAAAAAATTGGAGAGTACTTTAACCGTAAATGTTACAGAGTTTTGGAGGGATAGAACAGTCTATGAGGAAATAAAGAAAATTCTTGAAAAAATGATATCAGATAGGACTACAAGATCAATAAGGATTTGGAGTGCAGGCTGTTCTTCAGGGGAAGAGCCTTATGGTATCGCGATAATAATAAATGAACTTCTTGAAAAGTATAATAGAAAATTTATGAGGGTCTCAATTACTGCTACAGACATAGATAGGGAAGTAATCGAGAAAGCCAGAAAGGGTATTTATATAGACAAGCAATTAAAAAATATAGATCCTCTTCTAATACCTAAATACTTTAATAAGTTGGATGACAATCAATACCAAATTAGATCCATAGTAAAAAAATATGTTAAGTTTAAACAGCATGATATGATAAAAGAACCACCAATAAGTAATATGGACATGATACTCTGTAGAAATGTAATCATATACTTCGATAAAGATATCCAGGAAAAATTATTTTTAAAGTTTTATGAGAGCCTTGTTGATGGAGGCTACCTAATTCTTGGAAAAACTGAAATGTTACATGGAAAAGCCAGAGATCTTTTCAAACCAGTAAACCATAGGGAAAGGATCTATCAAAAATAATATTATATAAAAAAATATATTTAATTCTCTTTTATTTTTAATATTTCGGAGATTTTTTTAACGTCATCGGATGCTGCAGCCAATCCATCAACAGCCTCATCAATTTCATCCATGATTCTATTCTGTTCTTCTGCACTTGCTGTTAATTCTTCAGCAGTTGCAGCAAACTCTTCAGATATTGAAGCAATATCTTGAACATTACTTAATGCCTGCTGTACGTTCTCTGAAGCTTGCTGTGAGTTTTCTTTAATAGCATTTATTTTTATCATTGCTTTATCTACACTTTCTTTAATTTCTATTAATGCATTGTTTACTTCATCTATTGCCACAACCCCTTTATCCACTTCATCCTTACCAGTTAATCCTAAATCGATTGTTCTATCGACCTTTTTATGTATTCCTGAAATGGTTTTGCTAATGTCATCCACAGATTTACCAATTTCCTCAGCCAGTGATTTAATTTCACTTGCAACAACTGCAAATCCTTTTCCAGCTTCTCCAGCTCTTGCAGCCTCAATAGAAGCGTTTAAAGCTAGCAATCCAGTTTGTTCAGCAATATCCTTAATTAAAACTGTAACTTCGTTGATTTTCTTGCTCTCGTCTCCGAGCTCTTGGATAGCTTTTCCTAAGTCGTCTATTACGTTGGTGATTCTCTGCATTGTGTCTATTGCATTTTCAACCTTCTGTACACCAGTTCTTGAGTTTTCTTCTATCTCTTCAGCTGAATTTACCGCATCAACTGCTGCATTGTAGACTTTTTCAGCGGCCTCTCCTGTGTCCTCCAAGTCCTGTGAAATGTCCTGTAGTTTATTAGCCTGATCTGTTGCAGCTGTTGCCACCTGTGAAGCTGCGTCTGCAACCTGATCTGAGGTTTCCTTTGCCCTTTCAATTTCTTCTTTAATATTTTTAATTTCCCTATTTAACGCGATCACTTGGAGTTTTAAATCTCCGGTCATCTTTGAAAGGTTGTCTAATGCCCTATTGATAGTTTTTTGAAGTTTATTGTGCCTTCTGTTTTCGTTAATTCTAACTGTAAGGTCTCCTTTTTCTAGCCTTTCCATAATTTCATTAAGTTCCTTAAATATAATGGCATTTTCTTTTCTGTACTCTTCAAACTGTTTTTCAGTTTCGCACAAATTTTCAATTCTTTTAATTAATTCTTCAGGGTTATTCTTTACTACATTAGCATCTATACCTACAATTACACATATTTTTTCAATTAAATCATTCTTATAGGGTTTAGATATTAAACCGCTTAAACTAATACCCATATTCTTCACCATTTAAATAATCTTTTCACTATTTTTAACTCTAACAAATACTTTACCATCCCTAAGTGTAAACCTAACAGTTCTACCAGATGTGCCGCCTAAATCTTCCCCTACAATCTTTATTTCATACTTTTTTAATTCCCTTTTAGCAGCGTTTATGTTCTTTGTTCCGATATCCATTGCGTTAGATTTGGATTTAAACATTTTCGCACCGCCTGCTAACTTTGCAACAAGTTTCTCAGGTCTTGCCCCAAGAATTACCATTTTGGCGATCATTGCTGGGATGGCAGTATTGGCATATTTTCCAGGAGTTTTAGTGTTCATATCTCTAGTCTCTGGAAGCATTATATGTGCCATACCTCCCACTCTTTTACCTGGGTCGTATAGCATAATAGCCACACAAGAACCCAATAGGGTCTCTAGAATTTCGGGACTTTTTGATACTTCAAACCCGCCCATTTTAACTTTCAGTACCATGTTATCTTCCTAGATATTGCTTAAATCCAATATAAGTGCTACTCGCCCGTCACCAAGTATTGTAGCCCCAGCAAGTCCATTAACATTCTTTAGGATACCCGTAAGTGGCTTAACTACTATTTCATCCCTGTCTATAACTTCATCAACGATAACTCCTACTTTCCCTTTGTTTCCTTCAACTACCACCACATATAGTTCCTCAAAGTCTGAGCTCGAATATTGGTTGAGGATATCTTTAAGCCAGAATACTGGTAATATGTGGTCTCGGTATATTATGGCCTCCTGTCCTTCTAAGTTCTTTATTTCGTCTTTTTGAATTGAAGCCACGTCTAAAACGCTTGTTAATGGTATTGCGTATATTTGGTCATGTAACTTGACCAACAATGCCAATATAATCGCCATTGTTAATGGCAGATGGAGTGTTATTTTTGTGCCCTTTCCCTTTTCAGACTGTATTGAGACACCGCCCCCTAAAGATTCAATCTTAGATTTAACAACATCCATCCCAACCCCTCTTCCAGAGACATCTGAGATCTTTTCAGCAGTACTAAATCCAGGTAAAAATATAAGATTTATAGCCTCATCGTCACTTAATTTTTCAGCTTCTTCTTCGGTTAAAATACCTTTTCTAACGGCACTTTTCCTTATTACATCAGGGTCAATACCCTTGCCATCGTCTTCAATTATTATGTTCACGTGATCTCTTTCTCTTGTAGCAGTTAATTTTAATGTACCTTTTCTAGGTTTTCCTAGTTTCTCTCTTACATCAGGGTATTCTATACCATGATCTAAAGAATTCCTGATTATGTGTGTGAGAGGTTCTGCAAGTTCATCCAGCATCGTTCTATCCAATTCAATTTCTGACCCTTCAATTATAAAATCAACTTCTTTTTTAAGAGCTCTTGCAGTATCTCTGACTGTTCTAGGGAATCTATTAAATACGAATGCAACTGGAATCATTCTCATGGCCATTACTTCTTCCTGAAGCTCGGTTGCAAGCATGTTAAGTCGATTAACTGCGTTGTGCAACTCTTTAAGATCGTATTTGTTTGCAATCTGGGTAAAATTAGCCCTGTTTATAACCAGCTCTCCCACTAGGTTCATAAGTTTATCCAGTTTTTCAATATTAACCCTAACCGTCTGTGTAGCTGGACTTGTTTTTTTGTTTTCTGCCTGCTGTGGTTTTTTTGTGTTAGAATTGTTGTCTGACTCTCTTTTATTAATGATCTTTGAATCTTTAGGAGGATTTATTATTATATCCTTTATTTCAGGTATTTTGAATATTGTTTCTTTTATATCGTCTATCTCTTTATCGGAGTTCAAATAAATGGTTACTTCATTAGTTTCAAGATTTCCTGCTTCAATAACTTCATTTGAAGGTTCTGTTTTAATCACTTTTCCTATATTTTTAAGTTCCTTTATTACCATATATGCCCTAACCGACTTCAAAGGACACTCTTCATCAATTATTATTTTTATTTTGTAAACCTCATCCTCGTTTAACCCGATAGATTCGGTTTTTTCAGGTTTTACTACTTCATTCTCTTTTGTTTCATTATTTTCAGGTTTCTTATCCTCTGATTCCGATTTTGTAGTTTCTTCAATTTCAAAATCAACCTCTATAGGGACCACTATAATATAATCCATCTCATATACTGTATCGAGTACTTTTTTTACATCATCCAGTTCTTTGCTGGATAGGAATATCGCATCTAATTCCTCATAGCTCTTTTCCTTAAGTTCTTCTTCACTAGGTATTGACTCTAAAAGTTTTCCAATTTCTTTTATTTTTGATAGAACCATTGCCAGCCTAACAGATTTTAATGCACAATCTTCCGAAGTTTTTGCCTTTACGTGATATAATTTATAATTTTGATCAACAACCATTTCTTTTATTTCCTCAGCACTTTCATCTAAATTAAATATTGAATGGTCCAATGTAATTTCGTATTCATCAACATCTTCTGAAGTTGGTTCTTGAGCCATTGCTAGGTCTATTTTATCGCTTAATTGGGATAAATCTATATCGATACTATTGCCATTTTCCTCAAAGGATTTAGCAATTCTCTCCATTGCCGTTAATGACTCTTTTAAAGTCTCTATTACTAAATTATTAGATGAAATACTTTGATCTAAAACAGATGATGATAATTTTTCAATTTTTTTCAACGTTTCGCTTAATTCTTTGTAACCTAATGCCTCTACAATAACATGTAGAGCTTCAGCTGATTTTTGTATTTGTTTTACAATCTCATCAAAGTTTTCAGGTTTTTCAACTTCTTCAGTAGCTTTTGGTTTACTAACTTTGATGGTGGTTTGTGGTTCTTTTAATGTTATTTTTACCTTTTTTTCAGTATTTGCAGGCGCTTCATCTTTTTCCATCCCATCCTCTTCTTGTGACTCTTCTGGATCGTTGGATTCATTAGACGGTTCCTTACGATCAAAATTTCCCGACAAATACTTCTCCTTTAAATTTTTTATCTCTTCAACAATATCGCTAACATCATCAATGGTTGTATCTTCACCATCCCCAATTTTACCAACCATAGTTTCAAGAGCATCAAGACACTTAAACAACATGTCCATAATTTCGGAAGTTACAGGTATTTTTCCAGATCTTATGTAATCTAAAATATCCTCCATATGGTGGGTAAGGGAAGATATATGATCAAATCCAAGGGTTCTTGCTGAGCCCTTTAAAGTATGTGCCGATCTAAAAATTAAATTGACAATTTCTAAATCATTTGGATTATTTTCTAACTCAACTAAGTTTTGATTCAAAGCTTGAAGATGTTCTTCAGCTTCTGCCATAAAAAGCTCCCTATATTGTTCCATATCATCCATTATTTCATCCCCCAATAAGTTTAATGAATTTTACAATATTTTCTGGTATCTTTGAAGGGGGTAATACTAATTCTATAGCGCCCATTTCAATTGCAGCTTTTGGCATGCCAAAAACAACACAAGTTTCTTCCTTCTGGGCTATTGTGTGACCTCCTCTATCCCTTATCTGCTTCATCCCATAAGCTCCATCTCTACCAATCCCGGTTAAAATAACACCAACAGTATTTTTGCCATATATTTTTGCTACGTGCTCTGCCGTAATATCTACCGTAGGTCTGGTTCCATGGACTTTTGGCATGTGATTGTCCAATTCAATATATACGTCATCACCCCTCTTCTTTAGAATCATTTGGTAATCCCCCGGAGCCACGTAAACATGTCCTGGTTTTACAAGTTCCCCATCTTGAGCTTCCTTAACATTTAGTTTAGAGCGGTCATTCATTCTTTCAGCAAACATTTTTGTGAACCCCTGAGGCATGTGTTGAACAACAAATATAGGTGGCATATCCTTGGGAAGCATGGCTATAATCTCTGAAACTACTGGGGGCCCACCTGTTGAGGAACCTATCATAACAGCCATTTTTTTCAATTTTTCAGGAGGTATATTTAATTCACCTACAAATTCAGATTCCACAGGCAAGGTTTTTTTATCCCCTAATTTTTCTACTTTTTCTGTGGTAGGCTCCCTTGCTATATGCTGTTTTTTCCTAACAACAGCTTTTGAAACCGATTTTACTTTATTTATTATTTCATTACCAATTTTTCTAATATCCAATGATATAGATCCTGATGGTTTTTCGATAAAGTCAACAGCACCATACTCCAATGCTTTAAATGTAGCTTCAGAACCTTTTCTTGTTAATGCAGATACCATCAAAATTGGAGTAGGTTTTATTTCCATTATTTTTTTTACGGCTTCAAGTCCATCCATCCTGGGCATTTCTACGTCCATTGTTACTACATTGGGACTCAATTTTTGAACTAGTTCGACAGCCTCTATTCCATCCTTTGCAGTACCTATCACTTCTATATCTTCATCTGAATTAAGTATGTCCGAAAGCACCTTTCTCATAAATGCCGAATCATCTGCGACCAATACACTTATCTTTCTCATAATATCCCTAACTTACTATGTCCGTTTATAACTCCTGAGGATTTACCAAATTCTTAATATTTAATATTATAATCAATCTATTGTTAATTTTTGCAATTCCTTCAATATACTCTCCGCTTATGTTCTTTCTCATTTCTCCCATGTCCTCTATCTGTTCTTTGGAAATTTGCATTACATCACTAACAGCGTCAACGAGGATACCCACAGGAACATTATCGATTTCTATTACCATAACCAACTTTTCATTTTCGTTATCCTCTTCGGTATCATATATATTCAACTTCTTTCTTAAATCAATAATAGGTGTTATTTCCCCCCTGATATTGGTAACTCCAATGATATAATCTGGAGTATTTGGTAAAGATGTAATATCTTGGACTTTTAAAACCTCTCTGACTTCATCCACCCTCAACCCATACTCATTTGAAGATAGTTTAAAAACAACTACTTTTGGTATTTCTTCCATAATTCCACCTCATATTATTGTGCAGTAAAATTGGGCCCAATACATTATTCCAATCATGCTAGTTTTCTCTTAATTTATCAAGGATATTATGAACTATAATGATACAGTGGTCGGCATGTAGTTCCAAAGGTGAAATAGAGACTTTTTCAGCTCCTATTTTTTCCAAGAATTCTTCGTCCTCTGAACCTATCCCCACATGATCCCCAAGTACAAAAACTATATCTTCATCTTTTCTTAGCTCAATATTTTCCATGGGTTTCCCGTTTATGTGTAAATAAAATATCCTTTTCCCTTCATTTTTCTTTTCTAAAATAATATCTCTAAACTCTTTTTTTGAATGGTATATTCCAGAAGTGCTTTCTTTCCAGAGTTCAGAACTTTCCTTTTCAAGGGCTTTTTTTATGAAAATTGCAATACTTCTTTCATCAGGACTAACTCTTTTCAATTCGTTACCTACAAATTTTAAAGCAACCGGAGGGTTGGGGTTACCATAATGAACAGAATAAAACACGGTATCCCTTCTCATATCATGAGAAAGAAAAAACGCACTATTTACGCATCTACAGACCAAGTCCAATCTGCCACAGCTTCCAGGAAGGTCTTTTAAATTTATATCCCCCGAAGTTATGGCTTTGTTAGCTTTTAGTATGAATTCTCTCAACATTTCACCATCATGAGCTCTTGAGGATTAAAATTAAGGGACTATTCAGAGAGTCCCAATACATCAAATGTGTTGTATATGCCTTCTTTTTTCTCTGAAATAAATCTAACTGCAAGAATAACTCCATTTACAAAAGCCTGCCTACTACTTGCTTTGTGGGTTAGTTCTAATCTTTCTCCATCTCCTGCAAATATAACGGTGTGGTCTCCTACGACATCTCCTCCCCTCAAAGCATGAATACATATTTCTTCTTTTGATCTTTCTCCAACAAGACCTTCCCTTCCAAAAATAAGCTTTGAGTCTCTGTTTAAGTTATTTTGGATTATTTCAGCAGCCCTTAGTGCAGTACCACTGGGAGCATCTTTTTTAAATTTATGGTGCATTTCAACTATTTCGATATCGTAATCTCCTAATTTTTTAGCTAAGAACTCCAAAGTCTTAAAGAATATATTTACTCCGATTGCATAATTTTGTGAAATTGTTGCAGCTATTTTATTCTCTTTAATGGCATTTTCAATTTCCTTTTTCTGTTCTTCTGTAAATCCTGTAGTTCCTATAACTAAATTAACTCCATTTCTTGCAGCTATTTTTGCAGTTTCAACACAAGGGGCAGGAGCTGTAAAATCAACTAAAACATCTGGTTTAGATTCTTTGATTACGTTTTCTAAATTATCGGAAGTTTCCAATGGAACGTTTATTTTACCAATTCCGATAAGTTCTCCAATGTCTTCTCCTTTTTTAGGATGATTTGGTATGTCTATTGCAGCAACAACTTCCATACCTTCGTTTTCACAGATTGTTTTTATTATATTACTTCCCATTCTTCCTAAAGCTCCTGTAACGGCAACTCTTATCATTAAATCACCTTTAAGCTTCTATATCGGTTTCGATCTTATTAACGTAATTGTCAAGTTTATTGTTGAGATTATCTACCATATCCACGGCTTTATCCATTTTTTCAGGATTAAGATTCCTTAAAATATCTTTTATTTCTTCAAGTCTCTCATATATTTCTCTTATGAGTTTTATAATATCTGAAACTTTAATATCGCCATTTTCAAGTAGTTTTATAGTTTTTTCAGATACAACATCCATTTTTGTCAGTAGCTTGTCAATTTCTACCAATACATCGTCTAACTTGGATGAGTAATCCTGGTTTCTTTCTATAAGGATATTTAATTTATCCAATAGTAGGTTCATAGTTTCTGATATATTATCGTTGTTATTGGTTTCCAAAAGTTGATCAACCTTATTTAAAATCTGGTTTAAGGTATCATTTGAAACATGTTCTTTTTCAGAATCCAGTTTTTCCAATATTTGATTTAATAGATTTTCAATGTCTGAATTGGAATTACTGGTGATCATATCGATTATTTTATCTAATTTTTCATTAATTTCATCTAATTTACTACATTCAACAATATCCTCTTCCTTTTGAGTATCTTCTTGGGTATTATTCAATAAATCGCAGTTTTCTTTAGAGCTTATTGCAATTTTTATTTTATCATATATCTTTTCCATGGCTTTTCTTAGATTTTCGGCCTTCTTATTTAAATCATCATCTTCTGAAACTTCCCCAACATCTTTCATAGGCATATTATCAATATCCTGATCTGAAGAGTTGGCTGTTTCTACCTTCTTTTCCATCTTACTTCTTATTAGTTGAAGCTTTTCTGAAAGATCCATGTTATCTGCCACCGTTTATATATTATAATTATATATTTTTAATCTAAAATATATTGTTTTTGTGTAGGTAGTTATGTTTATTGAATTATTTTTCATGATGGTGGTTATTACTTGCCGATTTTCTGGCCCGTTTTTCTCTGGTCATCGGTATTCTAACAATATTCCCACAGTTTAAACACGTGATTACTATATGCGGATATCTTTTACTTTTAATCCTAACCCGTGCGTTTTTACCAAAGATTAAAAAAGCATGACATCTTTTGCATATTCTTATTTTCCATTTTTTGGGAAATGGCATTCTCATTTTCATGGCAATCTTTCTACTAAGCTTTACATATTTTTCCGCCCTATCCCATCTATTTCTTTTAGCCTCTTCTTCTGCAAAATTCATAAGTGCATCTATTCTTTCAAGGGCTATCTTTTTTGATTTTTCCAAAAATTTTCTTTTTAACTTCATTTTCTCCCAACTTAACTGATAGTTATAAATATAATTCACTTCTTTAGTTATTATATATCGTACTATATCGTACTTTTTTATTTATTTAAATCTAAATTGTTATGTGGCATACTATGAATAGGTGGGATTATGGAAAACGATGAATTAAAAGTAATTTATGAAACTTATGAGAAAATAAAGAGTATGAAAATTAGGGGGGCAGGTAGGATAGGGAGGGCCGCTGCAAGAGCTCTAAAGGAATATGCCTACAAAATCATGGACTTAAAAGAAGAAGATTTTAAAGATAAAATGACCAAAGCAGGGGATATACTGATTTCTGCAAGACCAACTGCAGTTTCATTACCAAATGCTGTAAAATTCGTTTTAAATGGATTAAACGAAGAGGATATGAAATCTTCAGTAGTTAAAAAAGCCGATGAATTTATAGAATCTTCTTCAAATGCCATAAAAAAAATAGGTGAAATAGGTTCAAATAGAATAAAGGATGAATACACGATATTAACTCACTGTAACTCAGAAGCTGCAATTGAGGTAATAAAAGCAGCCCATAAAAAAGGGAAAAAAATTAAAGTATTCTGCACCGAGACCAGGCCAAGAAATCAAGGATACTTAACTGCAAAAGCTCTTGCAGATGAAGGTATTGATGTTACGTTGATAGTAGATAGTGCAGTTAGATACTTCATAAGAGAGGTTAATTTGGTAGTGGTGGGGGCAGATGCAATAACTGCTAATGGATGTCTTGTTAATAAGGTAGGTACATCACAAATAGCCTTGGCTGCCCATGAGGCTAGAGTTCCATTTCTAACTGCTGCAGAAACATATAAATTTCATCCAAATACTATTGTAGGTGAGTTAATAGAAATAGAGAATAGAGATCCAAACGAAATACATACCTTTGAAGATGAGTACAAAGATAAAATCAAACTTATAAACCCTGCTTTTGATGTCACGCCATCCCAATATATTGACGGAATAATCACAGAAGTAGGGTTAATTCCTCCACAAGGTTCTTGGTATATTATTGAAAAATACTTTGGCTGGCTCGATAAATATCCTGAGATTAAATGAGAACATTTTTATAAATATACCAACATTTAAGATTGAGATAAAAGAATGACTAAAATAACACAACAAAATATACTTTGGTGAAACTGTGAGCAAAGTTAAGGATATAAATCTTGCTCCTGAAGGGGACTTAAAAATGGATTGGGCAGAAAAACACATGCCCGTTTTAGGTTTGATAAGGGAAGAATTCAAAGCAGAAAAACCATTTAAAGGTTTAACAATAGGTATGGCATTACATTTAGAGGCTAAAACAGCAATTTTGGCTGAAACCTTAAAAGATGGTGGAGCTAAAATCGCGATTACAGGATGTAACCCACTCTCTACACAAGATGATGTTGCCGCAGCATGTGTAAAAAGAGGTATGAACGTCTACGCTTGGAGAGGAGAAACCGACGAAGAGTACTATGAAAATTTAAACAAAGTACTTGACTATAATCCAGATATAGTTATAGACGATGGTGCAGACCTTATATTCTTAATTCACACAGAAAGAACAGAGCTCCTAGACAACATAATGGGAGGATGTGAAGAAACTACAACAGGAATTATAAGATTAAAGGCAATGGCTGAAGAAGGGGCTTTAAAGTTCCCAGTAGTTAATGTTAACGATGCCTATACAAAACACCTATTCGACAACAGATACGGTACAGGTCAGAGTGCAATTGATGGAATAATAAGAACTACAAACCTACTTATAGCAGGTAAAAATGTCGTAGTTGCAGGTTACGGCTGGTGCGGTAGAGGAGTCGCAATGAGAGCATCTGGAATGGGTGCAAATGTTATAGTTACAGAAGTTGACGCTGTAAGGGCCTTAGAAGCTAAAATGGACGGTTTTAGAGTAATGAAAATGGAAGAAGCTGCTAAAATTGGAGACATATTCATAACAACCACAGGATGTAAGGATATCCTTAGAATGGAACACTTTTTACTTATGAAAGATGGGGCTGTTCTTGCAAATGCAGGCCACTTTGACAACGAAATAAATAAGAATGATTTAAGAGAGCTCTCAAAATCTGTAAGAACCGTTAGATTCAATATAGAAGAGTACGACTTTGGAGATAAGAAAGTATTCCTACTTGGAGAAGGAAGACTGGTAAACCTGGCTTGTGCAGATGGTCACCCATGTGAAGTTATGGACATGAGCTTTGCAAACCAGGCATTAAGTGCTAGATTCATTAAGGAAAACCATGAAAAACTTGAAAACAACGTTTACAGCATACCTTATGAACAGGATTTAAGAATAGCATCTTTGAAACTTAAATCAATGGATGTTGAAATAGATGAACTAACTCCTGAACAAAGAAAGTATTTAAGCGACTGGAGAGAAGGAACTTAAGAAAGAAAAATAAAGTAAAATAGTAAGATAAATAAAATACGACAGCGGTAAAATAATTATAATTAAAATTTAACCAATACTTTTTTATTTATTATATTTATTCATTTGAACAAAACTCGAAGAGTTTTGTAGCCCTCCACTTCGCTCCAATTAAATAAAATCACTTCGTGATTTTATAGCTCTTCCCGTTAAGGGTTTTGAAAATCTATGATTTCGCTTATGAAGTAAGCGAGTAACAAAAACCGAAGGTTTTTGTCTAATTCATAACGCTCACTTCATGAGCTCCGATTTAACTAATTTATTATAAATTTAAACAGTGATTAAAATGGAACGTCCTGTTATATGCACAATAAAAGAAGTAATCGAAGAAAGTCCAAGTGTAAAAACTTTTTTAGTTGATAAAGAATTTGATTTCAAACCTGGTCAGTTTGCCATGGTGTGGATTCCTGGTGTGGATGAGAAGCCTTTTGGTTTTTCCACTAAAACTGGTTTTAGCGTTGCCAAAGTAGGAGAATTCACAGAAAAAATGCATTCATTAAAAGAAGGAGATTCAATAGGTGTTAGAGGACCTTATGGAAGTTATTTCGAACCTTTTGGTGACAAGGTATTGGCAATAGCAGGGGGAATCGGTGGAGCTCCGATAATAAGTGCAGTGGAAGAATTTTCAAAAATGAATATCGATGTAACGGCAATAGTTGGAGCAAGGACTAAGGAAGAGCTCCTGTTTTTGGATAGATTTGAAAAATCTGGAAATGTTTTCCCATGTACCGATGATTGTAGTTTTGGTTTTCCAGGATTTACGACTGAAAAAATGAAAGAGCTCTTAAATGAAGAAAAATTCGATTTGATAATAACCTGCGGTCCTGAAATAATGATGAAGAAGGTTGTAGAAATCGCAAAAGACCATAAAATTCCTGTTCAAGTCTCAATGGAGAGATATATGAAATGTGGAATTGGAATATGTGGTCAGTGCTGTGTTGATGATCAAGGACTCTGTGTTTGTAAGGATGGTCCAGTATTCTGGGGAGAAAAACTAAAGTTCATAACTGAATTTGGATGCTATAAAAGGGATGCCAGTGGTAAGATTATCAGGTAATTATAAATAGAAATTTGATTCCAATAGCAATATTGTAGTAAATTTTAACTACTAAGGGGGAGGGGGTTAGTATACATATTTCTGAATTACACATTGAAAATTACAGGTCAATTAAAAGCCTTAAATTAAATTTTGAAAAAGGAAGAAATGTCATTGTTGGTAAAAACAATTCGGGGAAAAGCAATATTATAAAAGCGATAGATATTGTTCTTGGTGAAAAAACTCCACATTATGAGGCTTATGAAAATATAACTAAAAATGACTTTTTTGGAGGGGTTGATGAAAGCCAAACTATTATTATAAAATGTATTTTAGAACGGGGCGAAGATGAAGAATTAGACTTACCAGATGCAAAAGGTTGTTTCTACAAACGTAAATCTTATGATAATAATTATTATAAAATAAATATTGAAAATAATGAAGAATTTGAAAATTCTTATGATGTAGTGGGTTATGAATATGAAATTGAACAGCAGGGATATGGATACAAATCATGGATTGGGAATTGTAACTATAACAATATAACAAAATATGACTCAGAATTTGAAAATGTTGATAAATTCGCATTTATATTCATTGCCAAATATATAAAGAATGAAGAAGGAGAACATATAAAAAAAAATTTACTATTTTTATATCGGGAAAAAGATGATACTGCATGGACTGTTGGATTTGCAGGGAATAAATTAAGAAGTCATTTAATCCAAAGTGCAATAATTCCAGCATTTAGGGACCCAAAAGACCAATTAAGGGCATACAATTATACGTGGTTTGGAAAATTATTAAAACACCACTTTAATAGCGTTAATGACGAATATAAAACTAAACTATACAAGGCTTTCAATAATGTTGAGGAAATTTCAAATGAGATATATAAAGATGTTAATAAAAAAATTATTGATAGTGGTGTTAAAGTAGCATTCCCCAATACAGAACTCTCAATACAATATATTCCCAATTCAAAAGACCATAATATTTATAAAAATGCTATGATTTACATTGACGATGGATTTAGAAGCGAATTGAAAGAAAAAGGAGCAGGAATTCAAAGTGCTGTTGTAATCGGGTTATTCAATTATTATATTCAAAATATAGCCCATAACAGTAGTTCTTTATTGGCTATTGAAGAACCAGAATTATATTTGCATCCGCAAGGTAGAATGGTAATTTCATGTAAATTAGATGAGTTTGTTGAATGTGGGGAAAATAAAAACAACCACCAGGTTGTTATTGCAACACATTCAATCGAATTTATTTCAAATCTTGATATAAATACCAATTTAATTCTTGTCAAAAAAGACAATGGAGGAACCACTGTAAAAAATATGGAATTTAATACTCCGAAGGATAGACAGATATTAATTAAAAAACAGAATGCTGAAATGTTCTTTGCAGATGCTGTTATTCTTGTTGAAGGAGCAGATAAATACATATTAGAAGAAATGGCAAAAGAATTTGGAAAAACCATATTATAAAAGTTGATGATGAGATTAAAGAATTAGGGAAAAATTGGCTAAATGAGTATAATGTATCCATTATATCGTGCGGAGGAAAACATGAATTTATCAAATATGCAAATATTTTAAATAAAGTTGATATTCCATATTATATAATGGCTGATTTTGACTATTTAAAAGAAGGCGTTGGAAAATGTATTCGCGAGTTAAGGCATGATAAATTGGAAAATGAATTAAACCGATTAAAACAGGAAATTTCAAAAAATACTCCCAGATATAAAAAAATAGATGATATAACGGAGGGTTGTATAAATATTGAAACCCGTAAATACCTGCATAAATTAAAATGTGAAAACATATTCATACTTACTGGTGAATTAGAAGATTTTTATATTAAAACACCAAAATTTAAAAAAGAAGCAGGGGTTATTGAAACCATAGGGAAATCTATGGAAGAAAATAAACCAATAACTGAATATGTTGACCATGAAGAATTTTATGAATTATTTAAATTATTTATTAAAAAGTGCTTGAATATTGAACTTATGGAATATCGGGAGTTTAGAGCGTAATATTATGGAAGCCATAAATGACATATAATTAATAACCTTAATTATGATAAGTTATATTCAATAAAATAAACTGCAAATTATGACAAATAAACTTGGAAAAACAATTAATGGGTAAATATATCTTATTTGGTCAGTATGGAAAAGTTAAAAAATATAAAATAAAAATAGTTATGTAGATGTAAACGGTGAGAAAAACTAAAGTTCATAACTGAATTTGGATGCTATAAAAGAGATGCCAGTGGTGCCATTATAAGATAGAAAAAAATAAAAATATTTATGACCATATCTAATTTAAAAAATATATTTTTTATAAAAACAGTAGAATTAAGTGAGGAAATATGTGTTCTATAAGTGGAATAATAGTTAAAGACGAAGATGATCCAAGTAGTCATCGGAGTAACAAAGTCAAAGATTCTCAATTTTCTAATGGATTCAAAAGTGAGGATCTCTCAAGATATTTAATTGAAACAATGAAAATTTTAAAGCATAGAGGACCAGACTATTCTGGAATGTTATTTGATGATGAGGTATACTATTTTGAAGATTTTGAAGATTTAGACTTAAGTGCTGAAGGCCATCCTAGAATGGGATTCGGGCACAATAGGCTGGCCATAGTAGGTAGTGCAGTTCAGCCAATCCCTAACGAAGATGAAAGCATCTGGGTAATCTGTAACGGAGAAATTTATAACTATCTTGAATTAAGAGAGGATTTATCAAGGACCCATGAGTTTAAAACCGATACAGATACAGAGGTTATAGTCCATGCATATGAGGAAGAAATGCTGAACGAGCTCGATGGGGATTATGCCTATGCACTGTACGATAAAGAGGATAATGTAGTAATTTTAAGAAGGGATTTAATTGGTGTAAAACCGCTTTTTTACATTGACAGAAAAAATTACTTTGCATTTGCTTCTGAAAAGAAGGCCCTTTGGTATTTATTGATGGAAATTGACGGCATGTCTTTTGAAGAAGCTTTTGAATACCCAATATCCAGGTTGAATCCAAATAGCCAGCTCATCTACGAGTTAGATGATAATAGATGGTATATTGAGGAAGATCTTGAAAAAATTAAGACAAACTATCTGGAAAACAGAGATTACAACAACTGTAAAGAAGAATTGGAAAATGTAATCCATGATTCAATTTTAAAGAGAACGCGAGGATTGGATAAAGTAGGTATAATTTATTCAGGTGGAGTTGACAGCACTTTAGTGGCAAAGATGGCTTCAGAAAATTGTGAGGTCATACTGTACTCAGTGGGTGTTGAGGAATCTGAAGATTTAAAGTACGCTGAAAGAGCTGCAAAGGACATGGGCTTAAAATTTAGAAAAAAGATACTAACTGGTGAAGACTTCGAAAAATATCTGGTAAATGTGGCACATGCCATAGATGAAATAGATGTTATGAAGTTAGGTGTGGGTATTCCAATATACGTAGCATCTGAAATGGCTAAAGAAGATGGAATAAAAGTTGTTTTATCTGGACAGGGTGCAGATGAGTTATTTGCAGGTTACAATAGGTATAAAAGAATACTTCATGAAAAAGGCGAGGAAGAATTAAAAAAATCTATCTACGAAGATGTCATGAATATATACAAGGTAAATCTCGAGAGGGACGACCACTGTACAATGGCAAATGGTGTAGAGCTCAGAGTTCCATTTTTGGATAAAAACGTTATTGAGGTAGGACTTTCCATACCCACTGGGCATAAATTAAATGAGAGCTCTGAATTTAGAAAAAAGATATTGAGGGATATCGCATCAAAGTATATTCCAGATTACATAGCCTATCGACCAAAAAAAGCTGCCCAGTATGGAAGTGGCAGTGAAAAAATGATATATGCAGTTGCAAGAAAATATGGTTACTCAAAAAAGAAAATAAATGAATTCTTTGAAAGTGTTTTAATAGAAAGGATAAAAGTGAATAAATTATAATTTCTTTTTTTATTTTTTGCTGCAAGTAGTGATGGAATTTCTTTGAAATTTCATAGGATTTCCTCACTTCGTTCGGAAATGGATGTGTCCTCCAGACCCAACCTTTAGAAAAGGTTGGATCCAAATAAAATAATGTTTTTCAAACTTATTCTTTTTTTAACATCCTTTTAACTTATGTTTCCATCCTTGTTTTAATGGATGAGTCTTTCAGACACATTCAAAGAATGTTCTTAGAAGTTAATGGGTTTCCATCCTTGTTTTAATGGATGAGTCTTTCAGACGATGCATACGATGAATATTATCAAACACATAAGAAAAGTTTCCATCCTTGTTTTAATGGATGAGTCTTTCAGACACAAACAGATTTATTGGCCGACGATTGGTGTAGTTTCCATCCTTGTTTTAATGGATGAGTCTTTCAGACTATCCGACTAATAAATAACGGGCTCGAATTTCTTTTGTTTCCATCCTTGTTTTAATGGATGAGTCTTTCAGACATTTAAATAAC
>NZ_AQXV01000044.1:0-38970 GCF_000376965.1 Methanothermococcus thermolithotrophicus DSM 2095
ATGATTAATGCTGTTAAGGAAGAAAAAGAAATTGAATTACCAAAAATAGTTATCAACGAGCAAAAAGCTGTTGAAGCTATGGAATTTACCAACCCTTACGCAAAGGCAAAGGCAATGGCCGCATTTGTTATGGCTGAAAAAGTTGGAGATGTTGACGTTAAAGGATGCTTCATGACAAAAGAGATGGAAAAATACATCCCAATTGTAGCATCTGCCCATGAAATGATAAGATATGCTGCTAAATTAGTGGATGAAGCAAGAGAGTTAGAAAAATCAACAGATGGTGTAAGTAGAAAACCACACCATCCAGAAGGACAAATATTAAGTAAAAAAGAGTTAATGGAAAAACCAGAATAATTATGGTGGGGTGCAATTCTAACATATCTGCAAGAAATCGATGAAATTCCGAAGGAATTTCATATAATTTCCTGCAGTTTATAGTTTTTAAATTGAGGATTTTAAGTTAAACAAACTTTTAAATTTTTCAATTGTTAAGTTACAATCATACTGTTTTTTTTGAATTCAGATCATAAATACTACATAATTTTTTTACAATTATGGGTGATAAACACTGGTAGGCATTTTGGATATTACCATTTTTTTGGATCCCATACAGCTCTACCAGTTTTTCCATAGGTAACTGTTTTGGCAAATCAAACAACTCTTTTTTATTCAGCGTTTCTTTTACTTTTTTGTAATACTCATCTGTTTTTCCAATGGCATTGTTCGATTTACCATTCACCAACATCAGCATGTGCAATTTTATTACGAATGTTCCTGAGCTCATCATGGATGTTACGATTATATAAAGTAATTTTCATTATTACATATGCAATGTTGTCGATATAGATGAATATATAGTCGTTCTGCGAATGGTATGCACATAAGTATTACCTAAAATTAGACGAAAACCTTCGCATTGAACAAAATCATGAAGTGATTTTGTAGCTCTTCGCTTCGCATTTTGCTACATTTCCGAACTAAAGTGAGATTTTGAAATTATGATTTTCATAACCTGTTAAGGGTTTTAAAAACCGTTAGGTTTTATAACGCTCACTTCGTGAGCTCTGATTAAACAAAAATTACTTCGTAATTTTTGTAGCTCACTAACAAGCTGGTGATTTGCTTCGATTTTTTAAAAGGTTTGGAGATTAACTACAATAATAGCGAGCGAGTGATTAAATAAAAAATAAATTAAATAAAAATAATTAAAATTATAAAACCTATTCGGTTTTTATACCGTTGAATACAGCATCTTTATGAACTTCCAAAGCTTTCTGTTTTTTGCACTCTTTTCTAAATATTTTTATTTTTCCAGCTACACAGGGATATCTTTGAATCATCATTGCCGATTTTCTGCTTAATTCCTCTTTATCTTTTGCATCAAGTCCTTTCATAGATTTAACCATAAACAATGTGCTCCCACATATGGAGCTCCTAATGACTTTAACATCTTCAACTTTATCATCTTTTATATAAATTTCAACCTTTGGAGTTCCGAATTCTTCTAAAAATTCTTTTAACTTTGGATATTTATTTATTAAATCTTCCACATCCTTTTCATCTAATAAGCACATCTCATCTGGGCATATGGCATCAAATTTGCTCAATTCTTTTTTCTGTCCCTCTCCACTCCATGTAGCAACGATTATGGCAACATCAGGATTTTCTTTCTTGGCTTTTCTGCAAATTTCGTATGTATTGTCTGGATGCTGAGTATATAACAATAGAACATCTGCTTCTTTGAATTTATCTATTACTTCTTTGGGCAGTTCTATTTCATCAATAATAAAATCTGTGGGTTTATCTATTTTGCATATTCCTATAAACTCATTTTTCTTTCCAAATGAATTTACAGTTCCTTGAATCCTATATCCATATGCTCCATCGGTTATTACTAATATTTTTGCCATATTTATACCTTTTTTATATTTTTCCTATTCAAATATGACATTTTTTATGAGCTCACATTTTAACGAGTTGCTTATTAAACATTTCTTTGAACCTTCCAATATTATGTTGGTGAGCTCCTCTTCTGACTTACTGCTATCTTCAATTTTTACATGGATGTTCAATGTAATTTGTTCAATACATCCTTTTTCAAAACTTTTTTTAACAGAACCATCTACCTTAACTGTTCCCTTAATACTGAGCTCCTCCAAGGTCCTCCCCACTGCAATGGCTGTGCAACCGCATAATCCGGATAAAAATAAATCCATAGGATTAATTTTGTCCCCCACTGAACCTTTTCCCCCTTTTGATGCTATCTTTAATCCTTTGATATTTACATCAGTTTCAAATTCTTTTACAAAGGTTGAATTTATGCCTTCATCGTAGTATTTGGATGTTATAATATCAACGATTTTTTTTATTAACTCCTCTCTTTCTTTTTCAGGTATCTTTGATAAAAAATTATTTAGACATTTAGGCATCATCTTAGGTGCAAAATTTTCTGCCATATTTGAATCTATCATTTCATCCATCATTTCCATCATAAATTCAGGTTTCATATTTTTCATCATCTCACACATCATTTCTTTCATAGAACTCACCAAAATTTTATATTGTAAAAAATAAAAGAATTTATATTATTTTATATTAAATCATGTTCTTTTAATTTATTGGCAGCTTTTTTAAGAATTTTTTCTTTGATAATAACTTCATGCATATATTCCCTATCTGGGAATATTAATGCATCATGAGGGCATAGATTACCGCATGTGGTGCATGAAACTACACAGTTGTATGGTCTTGCAACAACAGGTTTTTTCATTTCTTTGTCCCAATCAAATACTACTCTGTTTCCGCATGTAATATAGCATATACCACAGCCTGTGCATGCATCGTAGTCTATTTTTGGATACCATTCTATATTTTTTCTATCTACACCCCACCAAGGCATTACTGTAAAATCTTTTATTGTCCTTCCCAAAGGGTCTTTCCCAATTACAGGCAAATCTTTCATTAATTCACCTTTTTTTATTTTATAATATTTATTTGACTATTTAATTTTAGATTGATATTCACAAATATATTAAATAGAAATTATTATATTTAAACTTTTCGATATATTAATTAATCTTAATATATTTTAAATAATTTTAAATATATAAATATATAGTGTTGATAAAAATATCTAGTTTTGGAATATCATAATTATTATGTTTAATTAAGTGAGTAATACTAACACTAATATATAATGTTTTCTACTTGATTTTAGAAGAATATTATTAGTGGGGTCAAAATCCAAATTACTTATAAGTTCCTTATGATTTTTAAGTTTTAGTTATATACATAGATAGTAAAATGGTATAATTTTATTTAAATAATAGGAAATATGACCCACGCTAGAATATATTTATTTACTAACTAATAATTTACTAAATAATCAAAGAAAACTATTGTGGAAATATAATAATATTAAAAATTACCCTTTAGTATCTACTCCAAGGTATGCTTTAACTACTTTTGGGGCAGTATCTGCATATACTGAAGATAATAATACCATAACCCCCAACACCAATATCGTCTTTTTAACATGTCTCATAACCTCACCATAATATCGATTGAGAAAAAAATTGTTATTAATATCTATTAGGTCATGCAATTGGTTTCATTTGTTTCAAATAGTATCAATTGACTATATACAATGTTGTCGATATAGATAATTTATTAACATAATTCTAATTTTGCAAAGGGATGTATGTATGAATGGTAAAAATATACTTCTAAGTATATCGATTTTGATAAATATTGTACTGATAATCATAATAGCATCATCTATTTATTTTGTATGGAGCTCCATCAATGACCCTAGAAATGCAATACCATTTGAAGATATGATGGAGGAGCAAAACCTAATTCAGATAGTTAATTATAAGTTAATATTTGAAAACAATGGTGATAAGGGGAATAACAACAATAATAACCACAACAACGCATACATAGAGGTAATTGGTAAAAATATTGGAAATATCTCAGGTAATTGTGTTATCTATGCCAAATTGTATGATTCAGATGGCTATGTAATAGGTAGTTTCAAAGAAAAATTTGATAATATAAATCCGGGCGAAACATTTAAAGCAAAAATAAAATGTCCTTCAAACTATGTTGATTCCGTATCAACAGTTAATTTATCGGTAAAATGTTATAAAGATACGCTATTTTACAATGAAAATGGAAACCACGGAGTACCTGTTAAAATTAGATACAATATTTTAAAACACAACAACAGCCAGATTATCGAAGTTATAGGCGAAAATACCAATAATAAATATGTTGATGGATATGTTTTTATAAAATATTATGATAAAAATAACATATTAATAAGTCAAAATAGGGTTCATTTGTACAATATAGAACCAAATGAGACATTCAAGTTTAAAACCAACAACAACGATTGGGTGTATAACAACTACACAATTTCAAAATGCAAGTTATTCCCTATTTTTGGTATAGATTATTATCCTATGATTAGTCATCAAAATGATACTAAAATAATCAGTCAAAAACTAATGTCAGACAATGGAAGACCTTATGTGGAGTTAATTGGAGAGAATATCGCAGATGATAATACGCAAATCTACATAAAAGTAAATTTTTACAATGAAAACAACACATTGATAGGGTACGGCGTAAAAAACCTTGAAAACATAAATAATGGGGAAAAATTCAAGGTTAAAATATATTATTATGGTATCTCCAATTATCCTCATCAAAGATATTATGGTGATAAATATGTACAAAATGATGAAAACAATAATGGATATCTATCAATTTTGGGATATTTTGATGAGGTTTCAAAATACAATATAACCATAAACTAAAATAATCAAAATCTCTTAAATACAAGGAAAAAATAAAATAATAACAATAATAGATGGTTTGAATTTAAACTACTTAGTAGGATTCCGCCTTATTCATTATAATGGCAACATCCATGTAATCAATCAATCCATTATTATCCATATCTAATTTTTCTTCATTCTGTGTATCAACTTCTTCCCCAACATAGGACATTAATGTAACGTATGCGTCATCTTTGTTGATTACAAAATCACCATTTGCATCTCCTTTTAAACTGCTTACGCCGTAGTTCTTTATGTATTTGTTGGTATTTCCAAACAACATCAATTTTGCCGTCTCCTTACTTGTATCTACATGGTGTAAAAATCCCCTAAAATTCTCAGAACCTTTTCCATACACCATTAATGGCACAGGAGCTCCGGTGTGTTTGTGGGATACAAATCCAACTCCAACCTTTTCATCAATGATTTCTGCTATGGTATTTCCAAGGGCATACTTGTTATCGGAGCTCCTAGCATCATTTATCAATTTAACTTCATCATCGGTTAATGTTATTCCTGCGTATTCTTTTAAAACTTCTTTCGGGTCCTTTCCGCTTTTTATTTCTTTTGCCATTTTGTCGGTGCTTGCTTTTATGTTTAATATTTTTTCTTCATTCACTGGATTACCGTATCCTGTCCCCACAGCCAGTCCACCAGTTTCATGGTCGGCAAGAACAATAACCAAAGTATCTTTGTTTTTCCTTGCATAATCTAAGCAGTAATTTACAACATCATCAAATTCTTTTGTTTCAGCCACCACTGACGCAATATCATTGGCATGGCTTGCATGGTCAATTCTTCCAGCTTCGATCATTAAAAAGAATCCATCATTGTCTTTTTCTAATAAATCTACTGCTTTTTTAGTCATATCTAATAATCCTGGTGTATTTTCATCTCTATCCAATACATAAGGTATATGACTATCTGAGAACAATCCCAATATATAATTTCCATTTGCTGATTCTAATCCTTTTTTATCATAAACAATATTATATCCATAATTTTTTGCCATATTCAAGGTATCGCTGTCAAATTCTTTTTTACCGCCACCAAACATTACATTTACTTTGTGCTCTATTAGCTGTTTAGATATTTCTTTTTCCATGTCCCTATCTTCAACATGGGAAGCAAATACCGCAGGAGTTGCATGGGTAATTCTTGCTGTTGATACCAATCCTGTGGATTTATTGCATAGTTCTGCCAATTCCAATAATGTTGTCACATTTTTAATTTCGCCTTTTTTTATTGTTGAAATCATCCCATTGTAAGTTTTAAATCCTGTGGCAATTGCTGTTCCAGCTGCTGCTGAATCTGTAACCTCACCACTTAATGAGTCGGTGAGCTCAAAACCTGTGGATGGAATATCTTCCATACTTAAATGACCATAACACTGCTTAGTTAGTTTCAACTGACTGAATCCCATTCCATCCCCTATCAAGATTATTACATTTTTAACTCCATTTGACTTAAATGCTGATGCTGATTCTGCATTACTTTTTGCTGCACTCGCCTGAGATGCCAGCAATATGAATATTGTGAATATTACACCTAATATGCCTATTGCTTTTTTCAAGATTTCACCTCCATATACATAATTATTTGTTCATAATATAGTATATAAAATTTTCTATTATTGAATTTTATTTCATAAAATATGAACTAAATGATATACAATTATACATTTTTTAAATTATATAGCTCCTAAAATTCAATCATATTGATTGGATAATTACAATGATATAATTATGCAATTATAAATCAAAATCATACCTGAATATTAATTATAATCCCTTTTTATCTAGAATATATTATAATCTTTTCTCAATCGCAGATAAATTTAGAAAAATATATTTAAAGTAAATTCAAAACAATTTGCTGTTTAATTTTTCTTCAATTGATGTGAGTTCATGCTCTCTATCTACAAACATAGTATCACTTTTTATTATGATAATTGTGATTATGATAATTTAAATTATCATTTATATGAAGTGGTATAAATAATATTGGTTGTGTCATTTAAAAATATTACTTAATCATATAATTATGGAATTATTATGTGGTGAGCTCCTGCCAACGCCCACGTAATAGCACTATTTAAATAACCTTCACCATATAAAGTGAAACATTAACTAATTATTCGCTATGTAGGATGAAAAGTTAGAACAATATTATTTTGGAAATGGAGTTGTAATAATTATAATTATGATAATTTGAATTATTATATGGATAAAATTATATAAACAATTTTATGATAAATTTAAATATTTGTTTAGTTTTCAATAGGTCCGTATGATGCATTTCAATTTACTATTTTATCAGAAATTTAGAATATGCCTTAACTTCCAACTGCATTATAAAAACCATTATTATGCCAATACCAACATTAAAAATAACAACGAAGTTGGTTATTTTTTAAGTTCTTTTATGATAGACTCCAAATCCAATGGCTCAACTTCAACAACTTCATCGGAGCTCACATAGTATATTTTACATACAGTTTTTTTATTATAGTATTCCTTAACAGCATGATAATATATTGATAGTTGTTTAACATATTCAAAATGGTTATTTTTGGAAACATCTGTTTTATAATCAATTATTTCAATCCTATCATCATATATTGCTATTAAATCAATAACTCCCCTAATTATGTAATCACCTAATGGAAGGGAGCATTCAATTTCAGTTAATAACTCATTTGCGTTAAGTTCTGAAATGAATTTTTTTATTCGTTTAACTTCTTCAACATCTTCTTTAACTTCCCTTCCAAGAGCTATTTGCTCAGCAACATGGTGAATATACTTTCCAAATTCAACACCTTTTCCCGCCTTTCCTTTTTCACTTGCAGACGGTTTATACCTCATAATATCATGCACAGCAAGAACAGTTTTAGTTTTTTCACATTCTGGAAGCTTTATATCTATTTTTTCATAAGATTCATTAAATTGTTCAGCAGGTTTTATTTCAACTTCTTCAATTTCTTCAACACCATTACCATATTCTTCAAAAGTCCATTAAAAAACTCCGATGGATTGTGGGACGTGAAAAATACATACTGCTTTGCCCGAGTGATTGCAACAAACATTAATCTTCTTTCTTCATCGTTGTTTTTTACAATAGCCGATTTTACAAGGTCTACTTTCCAGTTATCAAATATATCGTGATAATTGTTTTTAATTCCATATAATTTGGATAATCTGATGCCGTAAATGTCATCATACTCAATCATATTCTTATCTAAATTATTTGAAGGAAACTGCCCCTTATTACAATTTACAACAATTTGGAAGAAATATTCAAAAGATGAAATCCATCATCGTAAGTGAAAGAGAATCTTTTGGAGATGTTAAATTTTATATTAACGTATCATCTGGCTCTACAATTGGGTGTATTGCAGGAATGACCTGTGCTATGGTATTAAATAAGGACAATTCGAAAATAATTCCATATTATGTAATTCCCGAAAATCTTTATGAAAATCTATCTGATGAGGAAAAAGAAGTATTAATAGAGAAATATAAGGATGAGTATGAACATATCAATTCCCTTCCAAGAACATATGGTGTTAAAGACGTAAAATTTATCTACCCTTTTAAAGTGAATCTTCCAAGAGATGAATTATTAATATTTTTAAAGATTATTGAACTATCAGGGGACAGGGGGCTAACTATAAAAGAACTTACCCTATTAACAAAAGAGGAAGTTTTAAAGGGGGAATCCAACAATAGAATTATAACTGAGATGATTAATAATAAAGATAAAGGCATAACTAAGGAAGATTTAGAAAAAGTTATAAAATGGAGAAAGAACAGCATGGTTTCATCTAAATCTTCAAGTCATAATGATTTAGTTTGGATTAATAAGAATGTTGTTGAAAAACTTTTAGAATGGGAATTAATAAAAGAGCCAGAAAAGATTGGAAGGTCAAAATATATAAAAATAAGTGAAAAAGGAAAAATGCTCTTAGATTATGTGGTGTAGTTACTTGAAACAGTAAGGTAGAATCGCAAAAGGATCTACTAAACTATTTTTAGCCAACTTACGCCATTGTATAGTTGTAGTATAAGAGCTCTATCGATATAATGGATTTTGTATTTCCTTTAATAGAAACTCGAGATTATTTTTTAATAAGTGAGCTCACTAACCACATAATACACTGAGATAGAGAACGTCTTATTCATGCAGTATATATTGGAGCTCTGTTAAATAAAATATAAACAGCCATTTTCCAACCATTTCTTCTTCATACATCCTGTAAGCAAAGTATTTACTACTTATTGCTTTTTATATACGATAATACTCACATTGTCCCTTGTCTCTTTTAATGCAGTATTGAATAATTCATCTACAATATCTTTTGGGTGATCATTATTTTTTACAGTTTTTAAAATATCTTCCTTACTGACATAATCATGAAGCCCATCGGAGCTCATCAATAATACATCACCATCAATTAAATCCCATTCGTAATCATCTACCTTAAATTCATCCAATCCCAATGCTGAGGTAATGATATTTTTCATTGGATGATGCCTTGCGTCCTCCTCTGAAATATGTCCTTCATCTACTAAAACCTGAACCAAAGAGTGGTCTTTTGTTCTAAAAACTATTTCTCCATCTCTAATTAAATAAGCCCTACTATCCCCGCAGTTTGCTATAACGCATTTATCCCCTTTAACTATTGCAGTTGTTAGTGTTGTTCCCATTCCCTCTTTATCTCCAATAGCGTTTTCTTTTATTTTGTTGTGTGCCGTAATGTATGCATCTTTTAAAAGTTCTTTTATCTCTTCAATTGATAGGTTTTCATTGTATTTTTCCATGATAATGTTTTCTAAAATATCCACTGCCATCTTTGATGCAACATCTCCTGAGCTGTGCCCTCCGACACCATCTGCAACTGCTAATATGTAGGTATCTTTTATTTTTTTAATTAAGATATTGTCTTCGTTGTTTGTTCTATTTCCTTTGTGGGATATACCGTAGGCATTATCTTCCTCAAAAACAATTTCATCACGATTAAAATTTTCAGTAGGTTCAATTTTTGGAATTTCGATATCCATGGTTTTTTCTTCTTCAATTTTTATTTTGGTTTTAGATTTGTCCTTTTTTTCTTCTCCATCTTTCTTATATCCAATTTTTTTTAGAAATTTGTTTATTATTTCCATATTACCCCCTAAAATCTCATCTTAACCTTATTTACTACTATTTTCGCCTTTATTTTTATCTCATCGGATGGCTCCTTTATCCCTTCTTTAATCCGATATTCGATAGCTTTTATTAGATTATCAACGGAATTTATTATTTCCTCAGAGCAATTCTTATTTGCATAATGTTTTAAATCGTAGAGATAATTTAAAGCATCCCCTAAATCGTTGTTTAATAAGTGGAATAAAACCAAATCAGCACAATAGAATATACTTCTACTAAAATCTTTATTTGTTTTTGAAGCTGTAAGGTTAGTTGTAAGTTGTATGTTTAGGTATTCTGATAAATCCTTCTGCAATTCTTCTACTGATTGGTATCTTTTGGATTTGTCTTTTTGGATACATTTTAAGATAATATTTTCCAACTCCTCATCAATTAAAGGATTTAATTTCGATGGTTTTGGCGGCATTTCGTTTTTAATACTATCGATTATGTCAAACTCATTACCATTAAACGGTAGTTTTTTGTTGTTAATTCGTATAGGATTACCCCCATTTGATAAATGTCCGTCCTTTTATCGATTGTTCCCCTGCTTATTTGTTCTGGTGCTGAGTATTGTAGAGTTAAAGCGTTTATAGTTGTGGATTTTGAAGTAGTTTCTTTTGATAGTCCCCAATCTGTAATTTTTGGTATGTTGTTGTTTATTAAAATGTTGTGTGGTTTTAAATCCTTATGAATTATCCCTTTACTATGTGCATATTTCAGTCCATTTAACACTTCAAAAAATAATAAAACTGCTTCTTTTAACTCTAAATTATTTTTTATTTTATTTAATTCCTTTTCACAGTATTCCATTTCCACGTATGGATATGGATAAATATTACTATAATAAAGTCGAACAATGTTGATATGTTTTAATTTTTTCCAATTTCCTATTTCTCTAAGGAATAACTCCCCAGTAATTTCAGTTAATTCTTTCGGGACTTTTAGGGCTACTGTCTTTCCATTTTTAATTACTTTAAATACATGGGAAAATCCCCCTTCCCCAATTTTTATAGGATTTTGATATTTTGATAATAATTCATTTAGTATATTCAATAATTCGTTTTCTCCACTAAATGATTGATTTATAGGATTTGAAGAATTAACCGATGAGGAATTATATGGCGCATTTATTGAGGAGTCTTCACCTAATAACAAATTTTTTATGAAGTTTAATTCATTATTTATTTGATTTTTTAAGTTAGTAATTTGACTGTTAAATGTTTTTATCTTTAAATTTATCATTTCATCCTCTAATTTATCAATATCGTTAGAAGATTTTTTTAAGAGATCCCTTGCTTTTAAATACTCTTCATCTGATTTCAATGTTAAAGCATCCATTACATTATTTTCGATTTCTTTTAGTTTAACTTTTAACCTGAGCTCGTTTAATGTGGTTTGATATTTGGCATACTCCTCCCCTAAATACTCCCTATGATTTTTTAAAAATCTCTCAATAGCATTTATTTCATTTAATATTTCCTTTATCATACCATCCCCCCAATTTTATCAGATACTAATTTAATTTTTGCATCTAATATGTTATGGACTACTGATTTAATGTTATTATTTAGGGATGAAATTAATTCTTCATCTTTGTTTGATTTTGCTATTTTCTCTGCTTTTTTATAGTATTCCAATGATTTATTCCATTTTTTTATGGCATCATTTAAGTTGTTGTTTCGAAAATCATCCAATGCTCCGGGTAATAGCTCCTTAGCCCCTAATAGGTAGGAATTAAGTAGATTTAAATCTTTGTTATTGTTTGATACCGTCTTGGTCGGTAACACTTTGGAGCCCATAGTTATTGGTTTTTTATTAATTCCTTCTAAGTATACTTTTCCACAGAAATAACCAAATACTATGCAGGAATAATAATAGAATGCCCCCAATAACCAAATAGCCACAGGAATTAATATAATTGTCATGGAAAATAGGGCTGCCATTATATATATCGCAATAGCTAAAAAGCCCATAATAATATAGTAAATAATATCAAAAATTAGGATATTAACCCATGTTTTTTTAAGTATTCTAAATAATGTAGTGAATTCAAAAAATGAAGATATTTTGTTGGTATATATGTAATGTGAAAATGCGATATGCATGAATAACATAAATATTGCGAAGCACACAATACCAATAACACTAAAAATATTGTCTTTGAAAATTACCGAAAAAATACCGAGAATCACAATAAGCAATATATAAAATAATATAAAATATACAAAAAGAACTGCGGATATCTTAAATCCATCGATAAATTGACTAGATATATCAAATTCAGGCAACTCATTATTTTTACCTTTATAAATAAGAGTTATCATATCTACCATATAGCCAAGTAATGAAATATTAAGTAGAGGTATTACCCCTATTGCCCCACCCTTAACAAGCTTTTTTTTCCAATTTTTATCTTTAAATATATATGTGAATGATTCCCAAATATATTCTATCATATTTCCCCCCTCCATATATAATGCACCGATATACTACATTAGATACATCATTTATGTATTTTGAATATTCATCAATACATCCGCAAAAAGTTACAGTTGCCAATAACGACATTAGAATTGCCAGATATATTTTTTCATAATTTCACCTTGGACTCTTATAGTATATAGTATTTGGTAAATCATAAACACAAATTTATTTTTTATTTTACATTTATATATTGAAAATACCTATTTGGCAAGAAATCAAATCAATACCTAACAAGGATGGAACCTCTTACCAAATCTAATATATTTTATTTTCATCTCTCTTAATCCTATTGATTAAAACTTTAAGTTTCTCCCTAGTATCTTTTCCAAGAGGGATGCTTTCTTTTATTAAATATTCTATATGTTTTATTGCTCCTTCCAAGTCCTTTCTATTTTCATCTGATTTGGCATGATCTTTTAATATTTCCAATGCCTCCAATAATCCAACTTTATCATTTGTATCTGCGCAGTTTAAAGCAAGTTTTGTTGTTGAGTTTATGAGCTCTTTAGTTAATGTTTCAATCTCTTTTTTGTCAGTTGATGTTTTTAGTTTTTGTATGGTTTTGGTTAATGTGTTTTTGAACCCTTCTTTTTCTTTGATTAGTTCTCCTAATGAATTTAAAGCCTCTAAAAACTCATCTATTGATTGGAATCTATCTTCCTTTTTCTTTGCCAAGAGTTTTTCAAATATTCCATCAAATATTGACAAATTAGGATTTATTTTTGATGGCGGTAGTAGTTTTTTATCTGGATTTACTATTTTTAATGATACTTGAGCTGGTGAAGTTCCTTCATAAGGTAATCTACCGGTTAATAACTCGTAGAATAAAACTCCTAACTGATAAATATCCGTTCTTTTATCTGTCTTTCCGTATTCTTCTTCATCTATTTGCTCCGGTGCTGAATATAGTAAAGTTAATCCCTTTGTGGTTGTTGCTGTTGATGATTTTGCCCCTATTTTTGCCAATCCCCAGTCTGTTATTTTTGGTGTTAAATTTTGAGTTAATAGGATGTTCGATGGTTTAATATCTCTGTGGATTATGTTTTTGTCATGAGCGTGTTTTAACCCTTCTGCTATTTGTTTTATTAGTTTAATACTTTCCTTTGGATTTAATGGTTTTGGATAATCATCTAAATCTTTTACTGATTTTCCATTTATGTTACATCCTTCAATATATTCCATTTCTATATGCGGGATTGGTTCTGTGAATGTATCATATAGTTTAACTATGTTTGGATGATTAAGATTTTTCCATGCTTTGATTTCTTTTAATAAGTATTTTTTAGCTTTTTCGTTTAAGTTAGGTGTTTTTATTGCTAATGGTAATGTTCCGCCTTTTCTTTTAACTTTAAATACTTTTCCAAATCCACCTTCTCCTAATTTTTGTAGTGGAATGTATTTGTTTAATAATTCTCTTGGAAAGTCTGGAATCTTAGATTCTCCCTTATGCCTTTTTTTTTGCATAATAAATCCCACCTACTACTCCGCCAGTTATTAATAGCCCCATGATTATAAATAACAGGTTGTTGTTATCCTTATTAGTATTAGTCCCCACAGAAACTTTTTCTTCTTTAGTATTGGGTGTATTAGTTGTTTCTGCAACTACAGGTTTTAAATTAACGTTTAAATTTTTAGTTTCTCCACCATTGATGGTTAGTATGGTCTTATAATCGCTGTATCCTTCTTTTTTTAGTGTAATTTCATAAGTTCCAGGCGGTAATTTAATAGTTTTTGGAGTTAATCCACTATATTTGCCATCAATATAAATTTTAGCATTTGGTAGATTTGATGATATTTCAAGTGTTCCATTGTCTTTTTCTTTTAAAATTTCTAATATTTTTTGGTTATCAAATAAATAAATATCAAATAATGACCCTACAACAATGTATTTTCCATATGAGTCTATAGAAACCGTAATTAATCGTTGTAATTTATAATTCCACAATGTATCTCCATTATTATTAAACAAGTATATTGAACCATGAGTACCTCCAGCAACTATATATTTGCCATTAAAATCTACGGATGTAGAGTGGATACCTTCATTAGTATGGTACTTCCATTTCAATCCACCACTATCAAAAAAGTAAATATATCCTGTATCCATAGGGTCCATTACATTGTCTTTATTTTCATCAACCCAGGTACCAACAACAATATTACCATTCGGTGATATTGATATAGATTTTTCACGAATTTTTCCTTTAACATTATAACTCATAAGTAATTTTCCATTTTTATTAAATAAATAAATTGTATTTTCGTCATCTTGACCATTATTTGTTCCATGAGGGGTTTTTCCAGCAACTATGTATTCTCCATCCGGAGTTATGGAAACATATCTAACAAAACCCGCATTATAACTCCACAATACATTATCTTCATTAATCAAATAGATAAACCCTACCATAGTCACCGGTGCTGCCAGTTCCTGCAACGATATATTTTCCATCAGGAGTTATCGATATAGAGTATATCCACCTGTATGTTTCATATGACCATAATAGATTCCCTTTGGTATCAAAAACAGAAAGCTTATTGGAATATGCTACAACAATGTATTTTCCATCAGAAGATATTGAAACATCATATACTGTAGGATTTAAATTACGACTCCACAATAAATTTCCATCTTTATTAAAAAGATATACTTTCCCATAGTCTTCTGAATCTCTATGATTATTTCCATTTTTGTCAAACCATGTTCCCGCAACTATATACTTACCATCTGGAGTTATTGCCACAGATTCTACTTTACCATCTATTTTATAAGACCACTGTAAGTTTCCTTTATTATTAAATAAGTAAACTTTATAATCACCATTACCTCCATAGCCCCCCGTTCCAGCAACGATATATTTTCCATCAGGAGTTATCGATATAGCACTTGCCCAATCACCTAAATGATATGCCCACTCTGGCTTTACAACATCCTCTCCAAAAACAACTCCAACATTTACAAAAATCCCAACTAATAATATCCCAATCAACAAATTCCTAAACTTCATTATATCACCTTATTGAATGATATAAAAAATTAAAAAAATATGTTAATTATCCTCCAAATTCCTCCCCCCATTTCTCATACTTCTCAATTTCAGATTTAGTTAAAGGGCTTTTTATTTTCTTAAATGCCTCTTCAAAATCATCATCAGTCAGAGCTCTTGTTTTTAACTTCCTCCTCTTCAACTCTTTATAGGACAAATTAGCCATTTTATACAAATCCTTATTTACATCCCTAATCATATTCCAAATAGCATCCTGACAGAGATTTTTTAAATCCCTACCAGAATAGAGTTTTTCCACACACTTATCCGCAATTTCATCTAAATTAACATTCAACTTAACCCCTTTTGTGTTAATTTTAATAATTTCCTTTGTAGCTTCTTTATCAGGTAAAGGAATATAAATTCTCCTTGAAAACCTTGAAAGCACCGCCTCATCTAAATCCCATGGCGTATTTGTTGCCGAAAGTGTTAATATTAACCTATCGCTCCCCTTATCTTGAAAACCATCCAATTCTGTTAATAAAGTTGATAACATCCTCCTTGATGCCTCACTTATTCCATCGCTCCTCTTTGTTGTTAAGGCATCGATTTCATCAATAAATACAATACTTGGGTGGAGCTCCCTTGCAACATCATATAATGCACTTACAATTTTTGAAGATTCGCCGTAGTATTTACTTGATACGGATGATGCCTTCACATTAAAGAATGTTGCTTCCAAACTTCCAGCACATGCAGAAGCTAATAGTGTTTTACCTGTTCCTGGTGGTCCAAATAATAAAATCCCTTTCCATGGTTGTATTGATGCAGGCTTTTGAAGTGCTGATATTACTATGGTTTCCATCATAAGCTGTTTTACTTCTTCTAACCCCCCTATATCGTCCCACTTCATAGTGGATTTTTGTATTAAATTATTTTTCACAAAATTTTTAAACTTATCAATTTCATCTTCTGCCTCATCCTCTGTGGTGTTTGATGAGTTTGGTTTATTTGATGGTGCTGATTTTTTTGTAGGTTTGGATTTATTAGCTTTTGATGGATTAAATACTTCTTCTATGTTATTTGCCACTAACTCCCATTTTTTAGCTTTCTCCAAATAGCTTTTTTCATTGTATCCATCATACTTTGCTATTTGTCTCAATAATTTGGCACATTCTAACGCCTTTTTTTTAGCAATACTTTCGTTCTTTTTCTCCTTTGCTATCTCATATTCTTTTTTAGCTCTTTTAAACTGACTCATCAGAGCTCCGGATAAATCAATTTCCAATATAATCCCCCCAAATATGATAATATAATTATTAAAAAATAGTGATAATAATTATTCTTCTAATATTCTTTTCAATTCCTTTTCAAAATCGTCTTCTTTTTCCTGCTTCTTTTCATCGGATACTATTTCCTTTGCATCGTCAATATCCAATTCCCCCTCTTTAACCGCATGTATTGTATTTAAAATATCAGCAATATCCTCATCATGTTCTTCTGATGCCGAGCTCAGCATGTCATCGGTGATACCGAGAGCGTTATTTAGTGTTCCGATAATATTTTCACTGTTTATTTTCATATTAATTAGATAATTTTCCAACTCCTGTGGCGACATACTGTTTAGTGTGTTCCATAAAGGCGTGGATTTTAAAATCTCTTCATTTTCTTTTATTACTAAAAGATTATCTACGAATCTCACCTGTTTGTTTAATAGAGCATGAGAATTTTGTAATTGCTTTTTTCTTTGACTGAGAGTTTTTATTTTTGTAGCAATTGTCAATTCTTCACTTTTGCTTTTAGAGCTCTTTGCCTTTCCAAACAATATTGTAATTTGGTCGTCTATTTTTGAGAGCTCATCTTCTAATTTTTTAACTTGAATATCCAATTTTATTTTTGATTCGTTTAGTTTATCTAATGGCATATCTAATGGATTTTTATTTTTAGAGAACAGACTTTTTAATTTACCTAACATTTTATCCCCTCATTTTTTGAGATATTTTAATCACATTTGAAACCTAATTTAATCTTATGGATTATTACCTCCGCTGATGCCACTACTTCATAAGATATCGGGATTTTAATCTTATCAAATACCACAATATCCCACATAACATTATATTCAAAAAAATAAAAAATTAAATTATTATTGATTCTCCTTCTCTAATCTCTTAAATAATTCTTCATCGTCCTCTTCTTCCTCCCCATCAGTATCCAAGTTCAAATTGCTCACAACCTCATCAGCTTCCATATCACCACTTTCAGCCTGCCCCCATGCATCGAATAGTTTTTTCTCTGTGCTATCGACTTCCTCATCAAAATCATCAATTCTCATTTCAAATACTTTATTCAACCCCTCAACAGTTTGGTCAAACTCCTTACCATCAAGTATTATATCACTCAGTTTTAACTCCAAGAGCTCAGGTTGTATGTTGTTAATTTTATTCCACATTCCTATATTTTTCAATTCTTTTTCGTATTTTTTAACAATTAACAGGTTATTTACAAAATTAAACTGCTTCTGATAAGTTTGGAAGCTTTTATACTTTAATCTCATTTCCATTTCAACACTTTTTATGTCCTGTGCAAGCATTTTTTTTGTGAGTTTATCGGCACCAACCCCTTCTTTGAATAATTGCTTTTTTTGCTTATCCAATGATTTTATCTCTTTTTTCACCCTATCTAACTTACTTTTTAATCTAATTCTTTCCCCCTCTAAGTCTCTTATTGTTAATTTTTCTATTGGATTTTTTTGTAATTTCCCTTTTATTTTGTTCCATAAACTCATTTTTTCACCTATTTTATTTTAGTTAGTTTCCTAATTATTTTCTAATTATTTTTTTAACAAAACAAAACCAATTTCTTTATAATATTTAGTTTCCCCCTTTCCAGAAGATTCGTACTCATAAAATACCTTTTTTGCCACCCTTTCATCCCCAACTTCATTGATAGCCTCTTCCAGCGTAATATATCTTTTTATAAATATGTTCTCATCAATATACTTTTTCAATCTTTCAACCTTCTCCTTATCAAATTCCAAGCTCATCAATGGTGCAAATGCCTTTGCATACTCATCCACTTCATTATAGTATAAATTTCCAGTTTCAACATCGAGAAGTGCGAGAGCAATTTTTTTGGATAAATATCTCATTTTAAAGTCATCAGAATTGACAAATTTAATTACTTCATCCTCAAAACCCGTTGGTGAGGCAATCAGTAACACAATTTTATCAAAACTGCCATCTTTCACATTCTCCACCACCTCAATTATTTTACCCAATGATATTGGATAAACATCAAAACCCATTTTTTTGTAATTTCCCCCATTTGCTAAGAACATCCCCCTCAACATTACTTCCATCTTTTTACCAAACGGATTAAGCTTTTTCTCCTTTAACACTGCTTTTATTTGTTTATTTTTAGGAAGTTCCACTGAATTGTTTGGATTAAATACTTCTTCAATAGAGATTATTTTAAAAGTTTTATTTTCAACTTTCACGCCCGTTTTCCTCATTTCATCTAATTTTTTATCCAATCGTCCAATAAACCATTCCTCATAGGATAATGCGTTTTCTGTTCTTACAAATCTCGAACCTTCCTTTTTAGCATCCCTTATCCTTTTTAAAAGGTCAGTTAATTTCTCATTTTTCTCCTTTAATTCTGTTTTTTCTGATTCCAGTGATTCTATTTTTTCATTTAACTCATCAATAAAGTCCCTGTAATCCTCTTCAATATATTCAATTTCTTTGTTTAGTTTCTCTCGGAGCTCCCTATTTTTCTCCATTTCAATTTCTATTCTTATCTTTTCTTTTTCCCTCTCAAACCTTCTTTTTAACTCTTCTTTCATTTCCTCAATTTTTGACAGTTCTATTTCTTTTTCTCGTTTGAGTTCATCCCTCAACCTTCTCTTTTCCACCCTTACAAAATCACGGAGCTCGTAAATTTCATTTTCAAGTTTTTGGATTTTATTATCTACGCCCGTTATAAAATCACTAAACCAATCTATTTCCTTCATTGCCCTGAATATTGCTTCATCCATTTTAGTTTTGTATTCTTTCCATTTTGTTTGGGCATAATCCCTTATTGGAAGTTTTATCGTGTGGTCTTTGATAATTTCATCAACTTTTTTTCCTATGTTGTTATAATATTCTTTAAGAAGGTTTAAGGTTTTATCTGTGCCGTCTCTATTTGCTTTGCTTATTTCCCTTAAAATATCATCTGCTGTCCAGATTTCAAATACGTTATATTTTAAAATATACTCCACAAGTTCGAGCTCCTTAAAACTATATCGCTTAATTGCTGGAAATGATTCGTTGTTATGGTAAAAACTAAATGCAAGTGTTGCTAATGCCCATTCAAAATCTCTTCTTACGGCATTGTCAAGGTCTTTTGAAAAAGTCCCGCATTCCCCATCTTTGTATTTTTCATAGTTTTCTTTTATTCTATTCCATAACTCCACCCTTTTTCATAAGGTTCATATATTATATCGTATCCATCCCTTAATACTCTGTTTGCTTTTTGTTTTAGTTTATCTAATTGTTCATAATTCCCCTCTGAAAACAGACTCATAATAACCCCTCAATAAATAATTTCATATCATTGTCAATTTTATTTTTTATTAAATCCACACTTTCGCCGTAACCTTCAATTTCAAAGTTTATTATCAATTTATTTTCATTATTTTCTTTTAATTTGATTGAAATGGAACAATTCCCTTTTTTTGTGTATACTTCGTATTTTTTTGTACCATTTACAGAACATTCGTAGCTTGCACCGAGTTTTATCATAAGATATTTTAAAAAACCCTCTACAGCTTCTTTTTTATCGGTAATCTTATAGCTCAGTGTGGTTTTTTTTGAAGATATTGTTTTTTTCAATTCTTTAATTTCATAGACCCTCACTTTCTCTTCAGGATTTCCTTCCAAACGGGACATAATATCCTTTACAAATCCATCCACGTCATCTATATCTGCTATTATAGCCATCTTTCTTATTTTCTCCAAATTTCCTTTATTTGACCATCTTTCGATTAGGTAATCAATCCTCTTTCTCTCAGCATCTTTGTCATAATCTACCACTATTAAATTACTCATAATATCACAAAATATAATTTGATTTTTAGAATATATAATATTTTGGTTTTTTTGGAGTACTTTTAATTTTGTCCAAAATGGATAAAGGATAAAAATAATATCACTTTATTACATTCACAATTATAAATTAAGTTTCGAATTTCCTTTAAGTAAAACTCGAAACTGTTATAATGCATATTATGCCTTTGTAAATTACAATGGCATATTTTTTATATTTTTAAAAAGGAAAATTAATAAACTATCTATTTTGATAATACTAAAAAAATACTAATTTATTATTTTTGTGAATAATTGCATATATTCTTTACACAAATTGCTTAATTTTTGTGCCATACCTTTTTAAATAATTAGTTAAAAACCTTTTTATACTTAAAATTTAAATGTAGGTTGTAAAATTAGGAGTTTACTAATATTGTTGTTTTTAAAAAACTAATCGACAAAACCGAAGGTTTTATCATATAATAAAACGACATTTATTTATAAATGGTGGGATTATGGATAAAATACAAATATTAAGAAAAATCTCTCAAACATTCTTTTTTATACGTGCACTGGTTGTTGCTGGTTTTTATTTAAGTATTATAGGGTTTATTGTAAGATTTATTTTAAGTGGGAATGCATATATCAATGTAAAAATTGTTATTATAATATTAGCAATTATTGCGGGGAGGGTATTTTGCGGGTGGATGTGTCCTTTTGGATTCTTGTTTGATTTGGTTTATCAAGCAAGAGTAAAAATATCCAGATTAAAAAAACTACCAACTGTTCCAGAGCATATACACAATAAATTGAAGTATTTTAAGTATGTTGTATTGGTTTCGATAATAGTCCTAGCTTATGTATTGGGGGTTAGAGCGTTTATTGATTTATATGAATTCTCATACCTATTGTTGGCTTTATTTTTGGTTTTGGGCTTTATTTACCCAAGGTTCTTTTGTAAGTATGTCTGTCCAGTAGGAGCGTTATTAAGTATACTTGCAAGGTTCTCAATATTTAAATTAGAGCTCGATAAGAATAAATGTATAGGTTGCAGGTTGTGTGAGTTCAAATGCCCAATGCAAATAAAAATAGTTGATGTTGATAAAATAGACCAGATGGAATGTGTAAGGTGCTTTGAGTGTATGAGTGCATGTAGAAAAGACGCTATTAAATTTGGAAGGTAAGTTATTCGATATGCCACCTGAGCTCAGCAGCAGATGAAATTCATAAGCACGATTCAAATCACTATAACTTCAACAGTATGTTACTTCACTTAAAAACATTGTTTCACAGATCATATTGTATAAATTATCTCGATAAACACTTCCTTAAACCCATAATTATTCTTTTAATTGTTCTTTATTCATGTCCATCATTATATTGTCTTTCACATACGCCCACCCATACATGTAGATTTTGTTTGAAAAACTCATCTTTAAAGACGAGAAAAAAGAGAAAGAAAATAGTAAAAGTAAACGTAAAACAAAACCACCAATTACAAAAAAACCAAAACTCCCTAATGAAAAAAGAGAATAGTAAAACAAAAATAATCACTTTAATTTACGTTAAGTAACAAATCATTCGAACCAGGAACAACGAACACTTTGTTGTTGTTTTCAGCCAATTTTTCCAAAACTTCTAGTTTTTTATATTCAAGAATTTCTGGATTCTTTCTAATGGCTTTAGCCATAATCTCTGTAGCATTTGCCTGCCCTTGAGCTTCAACAATTTTCTTTTCTGCCTCTAATCTCGCTTTTTGTACTTCAAACCTCATTTTTTCTGCTTCCTGTTTTGCCCTCAGTTTCTGTTCAATGGCACCTTCAACCTGATCTGGCAAATCAATATTCCTAATCAACGTGGCAGTTATCATTATTCCCTTACTGTCAAACTCTTTTTGAACTGCAGATGCAATTTTTTCTTGAACTTCTGTTCTCCTGTCTGTATATAGGTCCTCTACAGTATATTGGGCAATTATATCTCTTACTTTTGCCCTTATTCTACTCGTCATCCATGATTCTGGATTTTTTATAGTGGCGTACAACTCTGGTGCTTTGTTAGGATTGATTTTGTACTGTATCGATATATCAATGACTACAGGTAATCCTTCAGCTGTTAACGCTTTTATTGCGTTCCCTTGTTTTTGAGTCATATCTAATGTTTTTTCGTAAGTATTCATTTTTACGACTGACTGAACAACTGGTAATTTGAAATGTAATCCTGCACCTACAGGTTCTTGGTTTATTTTTCCAAATGTTTTTACAATTCCTACTTCGGTTTCATCTACGATGTACCATCCATCCAGTGCGAATGATATTCCGGTTACCCCAATAACCCCGACTAATAGTAATAGAATAAACCCTGTAATAGCACTTTTAAAATTATTCATTGTTACCCCCTTGATATTTTTTACACAATATAGTACGTTGAATTTTAAGAATTTAATATTATATATTATTATATACTATGTTACAATGGTAGTAATAGTAGTCGGTGTTTTATAGAGAGTGTGTATTACGAATAAACTGCACCTGAAATTTATTTTTAATTGTCATATTTTCAAATTAAACAATATTTTATGTTCTCGACGAAACCGATGGTTTTGTGAGTCTAAAATTCCTTGGAATTTGTCTCGATTTAATTTAAATGTGTGTAATATACTAATTGAAATTGCACATCACTATATTAGGGGACGGCAATCTTTACAATTTAACAAGGAGAATTAAAATAATTGAAGTGAATTTTATTTAGATTAAAATAAACGAGATGAAATCATGGAAAACATAAAATATGAAGTAAACTACGCAATAGAACACATGATGGAAACGAATTATCCAAGAAAAGAGTTCTGGAAGATGGATTCAAAACTTCCTGAATTAATAAGTGGAATTAGAGCAGGAGATGATGCGGTTGTTATCGGAAAAAATGTAATAAACATGGAAGGTCCATATCCTTTAAAACTTGGTTCAAAAACTGCATTAATTCACACCTCATGCGATGTCGTAGCAATGGGAGCTCAGCCACTTTATGCAATGGATGCAATCCAGGCAGAGAATGAGGAAGAAATAAAGATGGCAGTTGATGGATTGAAAAAACAGTCTATGGGTCTAAACATCCCTATTGTTGGGGGAAACACTCAAACTGTAGAAAACTTAAAATCATGTATGAGTGTTGCAGTATTTGGAGAATTGATAAGCGATAAAATCATCAGAGACGGCGGTGCAAAAGAAAATGATATAATTATAATGCTCGGACATCCTGTTGAAGGAGATATTGGGGAGAGAGTTCAAAAGGCAAAAAACAAATTTGAAACCTACCTGGAAATCATAAAAAATAATGATATTGAAGTTCATGCCTGTAAGGATGCTTCAAGAGGAGGCTGGCTTTGTAATTTACTTGAAATGCTTGTTAAAGCAAAAAAAGGTATTGAAATAAACTCCATACCCTATCCAAGAGCTACAAGGTATTTGGGGACATATCTTGTATGCATCAATGAAGAAGATCTTGATAAAGTTTTAGACATAACAATTGAAAAAAGATGCCCTGCAATACCTTTTGGGAAAATAACCAATGAAAGAATACTTAAGATAGGTAATAAAGAATATATTGATGCTGAAAGAATGAATGAGCTCATAAGGAACTTCCCGTATAAATTTTAATTATTCAACGTATTTAGCCAAAGGAGTATTTCTTAAATCATATTCTTTTGAAATTTCTTTTAATATTGACTTAAATATGTTGTTTCTGCCCCCAAACTTCTTGGCATACTCCTCTAATTTACCTAAGTGGTTGTAAATAATATCAGGATAATTTTTAGATATATCATATATAGTATTTAGAACCATATTTCTGATTATATTATTATCACTAACCAGAAGATCTAAAACTTTGTCAATGATCCGTTCTAATTCATTTTTATTTAGTTCCGGCACTTTAGAAAGTATATAAATCATATTTAAAGGATCCATATTTGTTATTCCACCGCTTTTTATTATATCAAGGTCGATTTTCATCTGTTCTTTAGATATTGATGTTCTTAGCTTTTCTTCAGTAACTTCAAGTTTTTCAGGTTCTAAGTCGAGCATTGACGAACCAATTTCAAATAATTTTCTAAGTAGTGATTCTTGTTCACTTGATTGCATTAATCTTTTTATCTGCTCGTGCATTTTCTTTTGACGATCGTCCAACTTGTACTCTTTCACTTCACCATATTTCTTAATGAGCTCCCAAGTATATTCCCTTATCTGAAGATTCACAATTTTTTTGTTGATTTTCCAGATTTCTTTTTCAAATAGTTTAAAGTATTCTGGGTTTTTTTCAACGATCATTTTTAGAGAAACTAGTGCATTTAAAATCATATCTTCATCTTCATCGTTTAGGAATTTTTTTATGTGGGGGATTAATTTATTAATATCTCTGCCGTACTTTAGAAATACTTTTGTAGCTAAGAAAATTGAATTGGACTTTAATTTTGGATTACTGGAGTTTAGAATATGTATAAGATCGTCTATCAGTGAGTCATCCTCGTCTATGAGTTTTTGGGCTTCACTGAGATGATCCTCCTCTAATAATTTTTTTAGTTTGCTAGATTTTGAACGAAAGAAGGGAAAGATCATTAAACCACCCATAAATCCCTACAGAATATACAATATTACTGTAAATCTTTTATTACTGTAAAATATTACTGCACTATCAGTCGTATCCTGTAATCGGGATTATTTTAAACTTCAAATCACTGTTTTTTCTCATAATTTCCAAAAAGCTCATGGATTTAGATGGATCTTTGTTTGTAACAATTATATCACATGTGGCCACTATGAAATCATCCGAATTCATTTCAGTTTTTAAAGGTACTGAGCCATATGATAGAAGTGTCTTCAATATTTCATTCTGAATTGTCAAACACTTTTCAGCATCCCCTTTGATTGTAATCTTATATGATGGAAAAATTAGCTCATAACAGTTTATCAATATTACTCCGTTGTTTTGCAAAACTTCACAGAGTTTTGTGTAGTTTTCAGTTGTGGCTTTAACTACGAATTTCAAAAAATAGTATTTGTTATTTAATGTGTTTGTAATTTTAACATCATAAATTCCAGATACTTTCTCTGCAATAATCATTCTTAACTTTTCAAAAACATTTGATTCACAAAGGGCTTGGGTAACATAAAGCCTTTCTAAATCCATCCTTTTCACCATTCCAAGTTTTAAACAATGCTTCAATATATTATAGAATATTTGAATATTTATAATTGCCTATGACATTTTGATAATATAAGAAAATTTCACTACTATATTTATTAAATAAAAATAAAATAATAACTTGTAGTTAATTAAATAGCACCAGCCCCGCAATCAAAAAAATAATGGTAAATATTAAAAATCCAATTTCCTTAAATCCAATGTTTCTTTCATACAGCCCTATTTTTGAGTTTTCTGAGTATCCTCTTGAAATCATTCCTAAGTATGTCCTTTCTCCTTGTTCATACGCTCTTAAAAAAAGAGCTCCTACACTGTATCCAAATATGTTTAACATCTGTATATAGGTTAAGTTTTTTCTATTTAAACACCTGGCTTTTTGGGCCCTTAAGGTAGATTCCAAAACATCATACATTATAAATAAATACCTCACCATTAATCCCAAAAGTGTTGACATTATATTTGGGAGTCCTAATTTTCTTCCTGCGCTTATAACTTCATGCATAGGTGTTGTTAAAGATAGAAAGACTACGGAGGTTACAGAAACTAAAAATTTCGAGAATAATATTAGACCAAAAGATAGCCCCTCTTGATACACAGGTAAGCTAAAAATCTGAAAAACTACAGTTTCCCCATGTACAAATGGTTGAAATAATGATATAAATCCTCCAAATGGTAATATGAGTAATATTCTTTTAAGTGCATAAGATAAAGAGATCCTAGACACCATCATCAATAAAATCAGGTAAAGTTCAATTAAAATCATAGAGTAAACATTGTTTGAAAGTGTGGCCGCCAATATTATTAAGAAAATAGATAATAATTTAACTCTTGGATCCATGTCATGAATTAAACTCTTTTTAAAACTTTCTTTTTCAATACTATATAGTGAGCCATGCAAAAAAAATCACCGGTAAGAATACTATATTATTTTGATTATAAAATCAGATCATTTTTAAAATTAATAATATTTTCATAGTATATAAAATATAGCCCAAAATGAAAATTTGCAATATCTTAATTATGATATTTGGTTCATCAAAAACTAAAAAAGAAGAATATTAATTATTCACTAACTGCGTTTGACTTTTTGAAAACTGCAGCTACTCCATATGCAACACCAGTCATTATGATTATACCAACAAGCATTGCAATTATTTCTCCGATTTTATCCATTCCTTCGATTGAATAGTCAGGCATTGGAGACGGTACTACAGTACCTTCTTCTTCAAGCCCTACTTCTTCTAAATTACTGTGCAATACATGTTCATTGATTATCTTTTCCGCAGCACTTTCTAAACCATCGGGATCTCCTGATGCCAAGAATGGTGCCAAAATACCTATCAATAGGGCAACTATCAAGCCTGAAATCAATATCTTATTGTCCATGACTCATCACCTTGCTTAACCCTTTAACCAAGTCGGGCCTTACAGATGAGAGGTATGAAACCACTATGGCAGTTATACCTCCTTCAATAAGTCCAATTACTGCATGGTATAATCCCATGAATTGTAACCCTTTATCAAGAGGAAAGGTTCCACAAATTGCCAATTCAATTGCACAGGCTATTGCAGATAAAAACAGACTTGCCCATCCTGCAGCAAATGCTGCAACAGTTGTGTTGGTGTTTTTTAATGCTTTAAATACGTAATAACCTATAAAACCACCAATAATTCCCATATTAAAAATATTCGCCCCCATTACTAATAGGCCACCGTCTGCAAAGAACAAACCTTGAACAATTAAAACCAGTGTTAACAGTAAAACTCCTGCCCATGGGGAGTCAAAAATAATGGCGGCTAGAGCTCCTCCTACCATGTGTCCACTTGTACCCCATGGTATTGGCATGTTCATAGCTTGAATAGCAAAGATACCTGCAGCTAATGCTGCAAAGAGCGGCACTGTCTTTTCGTTCATTTCTTTTGATGCCCACTTAAGAGACAGCAATATGAAAATTAGTGACACTACCCAGAAAATACCACTTTCCCATATGGGTAAAAAACCATCTGGTATGTGCATGTTTTCACCTTTTTTGCATTATTTCACACTATTTTAAGATAACTTAATACAGTATTACGTTATTATAATATTTCATATTTATAGTTTTCCCATATAATTTTTGTAATAATTTTGAATATTGTTTTACAAAAAATATTATTGTATATTATTAATATATGGAATTATAAAAAGTATTTAAATTCAAAAATCCTTTTAATTAATATCACTAAACTCAATTTTTGATATTTATAGTCGTTCTACGAAGGGTGATATATATTGGTGTGCAATTTAAATAAACCGATCAATATATCGTAAATTGAATAACAGTACTAAATAAACCATATTTTTCAATTAACAGTTTATTTTATGTTTAGTAAGTAATGCACACCACTATAAATATCATTAAATTTTAATTGGAATTTATTTAACAAATTTTAAGTTTAGATTTAAAGGTAGATAACTTACATATTTGTAGGACAATTATAAGAGCTCATTAAATGGCTGGTGAATAAAAAATGCAGCATTATGTTTTTAGTGTATTAAACGACAACGGCATAACGGAACTTAGGCCGCCGCAAAAAAAGGTATTGGAACATGGACTACTTGATAAACAAAAGAATTTTTTAATATGCATCCCTACAGCCAGTGGAAAAACCCTTATTGGAGAGATAGCCCTAATAAACCATCTATTGGATGAAAACAAACAACCGACAGGGAAAAAGGGACTATTTATAGTTCCATTAAAAGCCCTTGCAAATGAAAAATACGACGAGTTTAAAGAAAAATATGAAAAATATGGTTTAAAAGTGGCTTTGTCCATTGGAGATTTTGATGAAAAAGAGAATTTATCGAGCTACGATCTAATCATAACTACTGCTGAAAAACTTGATTCTTTAATGAGACATAGGATCGATTGGATAGATAAGGTTTCTGTTGTAGTGGTAGATGAAATCCATTTAATAGGGGATGATGAAAGAGGAGGAACCCTTGAGATCATTTTAACGAAATTAAAGAATTTAAATAATATCCAATTAATCGGTTTGTCTGCAACTGTTGGGAATCCAGAGGAACTTGCAAACTGGCTAAATGCAACACTTGTAATTGATGATTGGAGACCTGTGGAATTAAAAAAAGGAATATTCTATAAAAACAAAATAGAATACATTGATGAAAATAATTCATTAGACGAAATCACGAAGAGTGATTTCGTTGCTCTCCGTTCGCTTCGCTCACTCCAAAAACCCCTAAACGATAGTTATAAAAATGACATTATGAATTTGGTTGTAGATTGTATCGATGAAGATGGTTCATGTTTAATTTTTTGTAATTCTAAGAGAGGAGCGGTTAGTGAAGCAAAAAAATTGAATTTAAAGAAATACTTATCCCACAGTGAAAAACACGAACTTCAAAAACTGAAAGACGAAGTTTTAAGCATATTCGATCCACCAACTGAAACCTGTAGAGCTCTTGCAGAATGTATTGAAAAAGGGGTGGCATTTCACCATGCAGGTCTTACCTATGAACAGAGGAAAATAGTTGAAGAAGGATTCAGAAAGAAACTGATAAAGGTTATATGCTGTACTCCGACACTCTGTTTAAATGCAAATACCGAGATATTGCAAGAAAGTGGATTTAAAAAGATTACAGAATTGAATAAAAATGAAAAGGTATTTGCATTGTGTGGAAATAAAATAAGACCAGTGGATTGTTGGAAAGTTCATAAAACCCCGCAACATGAATATAATATTGTTGTAAAAACCGCAAATGGGCTAAAAATTACCACAACCCCCAATCATTTGTTCTTAGTTAAAAAAGGAAAAGAGACCTGTGAAAAAGAAGCAAAGGATTTAAAAGTGGGGGACTATGTGGCTACTGCTGATAAAATAGTGGTTGAAGAAAGAGATATTGATTTATCCTATGGGGACCTTTATTTCATTGGATATTTTATAGGAGATGGCTATACCGGTGTTATCGAAAAAAATGTATTTAGAGGTAGTCCCGATATTACGTTTAATCCAAAATACCCGCCAAATTTTGATGACTCTAAACTTCACAAAAAATACTTTTTAAAAATTAAAGAGGAAGGAAATGTTTCTCATTATGTATATTCAAAAAGACTAAGGGAAGTATTTAATGAATTAAATATGCTCACTAAGGATAACAAAAATATTGATGTATTTTACATTCTTCCATTGGAAAAGTTATCACACTTTATTGCAGGGTTGTTTGATAGTGATGGATACATTAATGCCAACAGAAAGAAAATAGGATTCTCTTCGATATCAGAAAATCTAATCAAAAAACTACAATTAGCATTATTGAGGTTTGGAATACATAGCACCATTAGAAAAAGAAAAGGAAAAGTTATGAAGCTTAACAAAACCTTCAGGTTTTGTAAGTCTCGACGAAACCGAAGGTTTCGTGAGTCAGCAAATCTTCGATTTGCTTCGACAGCGAATCCAAAGGATTCGCTTCGATCGCCAACAAATAATAAAGAATACAAAAGTAGAGATATTTATGAACTAATAATTGGTGATTTTGTAAGTGTAAAAAGATTTTATGAAAATATTCCACTGAGACACAAGGAAAAAAGAAGAAAATTGGAAGAAATCGTAAAAAGTAAGGAAATTGCTAAAATGTGGTGTGATTGCGGATTTAGCATTGATTTAACTATGTTTAAGCCAAGAACAAAAAGTCAGAATGAATTAAATAAAGAGCGTGTAAAATTACTTTTTGAACTATTAAATGGAAAAAAATTGGTTATGAACTACAATAACTACTATTCAAAGAGAAAGAATCCCCATTTTGAGTTTATCATAAGAGAAAAGATAGGTGGAAATAAAAAAGGAGTATATTATTCTCTAAATGATAAAGGAAAAATTTTAATGAATCTTCTTAATAAAAATATAAAAGATAAAGAGAACTTAGAAGAAATGTATGACTTCTTAGTAAATCTTGAAAAATGCCCAATTTGTGGCAAGCCACTCTACAAAGAAATGAGACATAGTTGGAAAAAAGAATATTATGATGGAGATATTTATTGGAGCATGATCAAAGAAATTAAAAAAATAAAGGTAAATGACAAATATGCTTATGACATAGAACTACCAGATGATGGGACAAATGACCATTATGTTGTGGCAAATGGATTTATAGTACATAACTCTGCTGGACTAAATTTACCTTGTAGAAGAGCAATTGTAAGGGATTTAAAGAGATTTTCCGGTAGAGGTATGGCTCCAATTTCAAAAATGGAAATTCAGCAATGTATTGGAAGAGCCGGGAGACCTGGTTTAGATCCTTATGGTGAAGGAATAGTCTATATAAAAAATCCAAACGATGTTGAAAAAGGTTTTGAATACTTAACTGGAAAGGTGGAGGACATATACTCAAAACTTTCCAATCAAAAAGTTCTTAGAACCCATATCCTTGGATTGATATCCACGAGGGAAGTTGAAAATGAAATGGATTTAAAAAACTTTATAAAAAACACATTTTATGCTCACCAGTATGGAAGTCTCCAAGGAGTTTTGAGGAATGTAAAAGAAGTCGTTGATTTTTTAGAGGATTATGATTTTATCGTTGCATTTACACCAACAAAACTTGGGAAAAGAGTTTCAGAACTGTATATTGATCCATATAGTGCAAAAATAATTATAGATGGATTAAAAAAGATCAACAAATCCTCTGAGTTAAATACAAATCTAGAGCTCTATATGTTATATGTACTGTCAATGACCACGGAAATGAGGCCCCCTTTAAGAGTAAGAAATCATGAAGAAGAAGATTTAATTTTAGAAATGATGGACTTAAATATTGATGATTATTCCTGGGAAAATTTAGAAAGCTTTAAAACTGCAAAGATGTTCTACGACTGGATTAATGAGGTTCCAGAGGAGGATATATTAAAAAGGTATGGAATTGAACCTGGGATTTTAAAGTACAAAGTTGAACAGGCTAAATGGATGGCATATTCTGCAAAAGAAATATTTAATCAATTAAATTTAAAAAATGAACAAATCAAAGACTGTTTATCTGAATTGGAGATAAGACTCGAGTATGGTGCTAAAAAAGATATCATTGAGTTACTCAAAATTAAACACGTTGGAAGAGTTAGGGCCAGAAAACTATACAACGCTGGAATAAAAAGCAAAGATGACATTCCAAAGAACCAGTCAAAAGTCATCAGTTTGCTTGGAGATAAAATCGGAAAAAAAGTCTTAGAAGAATTTGATTTGAAATATGGTCAGCAAACTTTGTTTGATTTTAGTTAATTGACCATTTAATTATTGTAATTTATTATTTACTGTTTAAAAAAGCTGTGCTCAGTCGTCCCCGATGTCATCATTGATTGTGAAATCTTAGTTTCACAGCTCACCAACAACAAAATCGGAATTGGCGATAATCTCAGTGAAGTCGGCACTCATCATTGCACAGTTGTTATTCTACAAACAATTTATCATACTCTAATTTTTAAAATCTTATGTGGTATTTCATTCTTATTTCTATGAATCCTCTTAAATAGTTTTGGATCGATATTCATATTCAATTAACGTAAATATTATAGGATCATTAATCTATCAGATCATAACATTTATATTATATTGTTATTATAGTCGTTTGACGAAAGGTTGTTATTAACCACTAGCTCTTACATTAAATTAAAACACCAACTGTGTTGTTAAAAGTTGTAAAAAAATACTAAGAATTAAATACTATCTTTTAATGGTATGATTAGTTATATTACTTAATTGTCAACTACCATATTTTGGAAAATTAACTCACGATAATTTTTAGTTTTTATTATTTTTAAGAGGGATATAATGAAGTATATTTTTATTACTGGAGGCGTAGTTTCTTCACTTGGAAAAGGAATAACCGCTTCTTCCATAGGTAGGCTCTTAAAGGCAAGAGGTTTCAAAGTTAATATGGTAAAAATCGACCCATATTTACAGATTGACGCTGGAACTATGTCCCCTTACGAACACGGTGAAGTATTTGTTACAGATGATGGTGGAGAAACAGATTTAGATCTTGGAAACTATGAAAGATTCGTTGACACCAACTTAAAGGCAAAAAACAATATTACAACAGGTAAAGTATATTGGAGTGTCCTTTCAAAGGAGAGAAGAGGAGACTATTTGGGAAAAACGGTTCAAGTTATACCCCACATAACCAATGAAATAAAGGATAGGATAAAGGAGCTCGGAGAGGGGCACGATATTACACTTATTGAGATCGGAGGAACTGTTGGAGATATTGAAAGTCTGCCTTTTTTAGAGGCCATAAGGCAGTTTAAAAAAGATGTTGGAAGAGAAAACGTCCTCTACATCCATGTTTCATTGCTACCATTTATAAAAACAGCTGGAGAGGTTAAAACAAAACCTACCCAGCACAGTGTTAAAGAACTTAGAAGTATAGGCATTCAACCTGATATTTTAGTTTGTAGGACAGAAACCCCAATGGGCGAAAAAATAAGGGAAAAACTTGCTCTCTTCTGTGACGTCGAAAAGGATGCAGTAGTAGAAGCAAGGGACGCAAGAACCATATATGAGGTACCTTTAAACCTTGAAAGGGAAGGAATAGGCAAGTTAATAACAAAAAAACTTAATTTAGAGGACAGAAAACCTGAACTGACCGAATGGAGGGCTATTGTCGATAGAATAATTAATCCGTTAAATGAAATTACAATTGGTGTCGTAGGAAAATACACTGAGTTAAAAGACGCATATACGAGTATAATGGAAGCTTTAATCCATGCAGGTGCTAAAAACGATACAAAGGTAAATATAAACTGGATAAACGCTGAAGAGCTCGAAAATAAAAACTATAAAGAAGTATTGGATAAATACCGAGAGGATGAAAAACTAGATGGAATATTAATCCCAGGTGGATTTGGAGATAGGGGAGTTGATGGAAAAGTAAATGCAGCAAGATATGCGAGAGAAAACAATATACCATTTTTAGGAATTTGCCTTGGGATGCAGTGTGCAGTCATAGAATTCGCAAGGAATGTATGCAAACTTGAAAACGCAAACTCCACAGAATTCGATGAAAATACCCCACATCCTGTAATTGACCTATTACCTGAACAAAAGGAAATCACAGATAAAGGGGGCACGATGAGACTCGGAGCCTATCCTGCGATTTTAAAAGAAGATACTTTAATTTACAAACTCTACGGTGAAAAAGAAGTATATGAAAGACATAGACACAGATATGAAGTAAATCCAGAATACCACGACATACTTATAGAAAACGGTTTAACCATCTCTGGAACATCTCCTGATGGAAAGCTTGCAGAGTTCATAGAAATTAAAGACCACAAATACTTTGTAGCAACTCAGGCACACCCTGAATTCAAATCAAGACCTAACAAACCGCATCCGTTATTTGATGGACTGGTTAGAAGCTCCTTAAAGGAAGAATAAGAAAAATAATAAAGATAAAAAATAATAACAAATAAAAAACGAATATACATTTTAAAGGTGATTAAATGTTTGACGCTAAAATGGTTATTGAAGAGGCTATAAATGAAATAAAAGAACAGATTGGAGATAGAAAGGCAATTATTGCATTAAGTGGTGGCGTAGATAGTTCGGTAGCTGCAGTTTTGGCTGATAGGGCAATAGGAGACAGACTCTTGGCAGTATTTGTAGATACCGGTCTCATGAGAAAAAACGAAGCAGAAGAAATAAGGAAAATATTTAAGGAAGACATGGGACTTAACTTAAAAATAATAGATGCAAAAGAACTATTTTTAAAGGAACTGAAAGGAGTAACTGACCCTGAAGAAAAAAGAAAGATAATAGGAAAATTATTCATAGAAGTGTTTGAAGAGGTTGCAAAAGAAAACGGTGAAGAAGTTTTAGTTCAGGGAACAATTGCACCAGACTGGATAGAAAGTGAAGGTAACATCAAAACCCACCACAACATAGCACTTCCTGGTGGGATGGTATTGGATGTTGTTGAACCTTTGAGAGAGCTCTATAAGGATGAAGTAAGGATACTTGCAAAGGAGCTCGGACTTCCTGATGAAATAGCATACAGACAGCCGTTCCCAGGTCCTGGTTTGGCAGTTAGAATTTTGGGAGAAATAACCGAAGAAAAATTGGAAATCTGTAGAGAGGCAAACGCCATAGTTGAAGAAGAAATAGAAAAAGAAGGATTGAATAAAGATTTATGGCAGTACTTTGCAGCTGTTCTCGATACAAAAGCCACAGGAGTTAAGGGAGATATAAGAGAATACAACTGGGTCGTTGTAATAAGATTTGTTAAATCATTAGATGCCATGACTGCCCATGTTCCTGAGCTCCCATTTGAAGTTATAAAAAGAATAAGTAAGAGAATAACATCTGAAGTTCCAAATGTCGCAAGAGTAGTTTTGGATGTTACAGACAAGCCACCAGCCACTATTGAATTTGAATAATATAATTAATTTATCTATTTTTTATGATTACTCAACAAATCCTAGAATTGTTTCAATTTTTTAAAATTTATCGTTTTTAATCGTGTCATTTACTAATGGGGCTAAATAACATAATGTGCAATATAACAAAAAGCTAAAAAACCTTTTAATCCCTCCATACAAAGACAAAAACCAGACCTGCAAAGACAGAAAGAAATCGCAGAATATTTAGAAAACCTACACAACAAAATAAAAAGATTAGAAGAATTACAGGAAAAACAATAAGATATTGTACGGTGTAATTTAAGACTATTTAAATGTTATAGTTTTTTTAGGATTATACAAACCATTTTATCGATTTCTTTATCTGTTTTTTCTATTTCCTGTTTTATTTCCATTAATTCCTTTTTGTAGCTGTTGAAGCGGTTTTCTAAATCGTTTAAAGAATCTGTATTAATTTTTTGCTTCTTTAATTCTTTTAGGAATTCTTCATAACTTAAATTATAAAATGTTTCTAATTTCTTAGTAATTTTAGTTAGGTTTAATGATTTTAAAAATTCATTCTTTTTATTTATGAATTTTTTATTTAATTCAATCATTTTATCCGCTTTTTCTATGAATGGGATTTGTTGGTCTTCTGGGATTTTTGGGATAGGTAGTTTTTCTAAATATATTTTTTTCATCCTAAGGGCTTTCGAACCGAGCTGGGATACCATGTTTTCTAAGTAAAACCATATTACCTTCGAGTTAAGTAATACCATCAAATATTTAGAACCTCCAACAATAAACCATGCCGTATCAGATGTGTAATATTTCCCATTGTCAAAATAAAAGCAAGATGAACTACTAAATTCTGGATAAATTATTTTTTCTTTCTCAAACTCCTTATAATACGAAGCGGCACATCTCTGTAAAGCATACCATTCATATCTTTTTCCAGTTTCAGCCTTATTTCGTTTACTTAATTTTTCCTTATATTTTAGCAAATGGTTGTATATATCAGGATATTGCTCCTTAAATGCCTTTTCGGCTTCCTCTGATGCCCCAGAAATTGATGAATTATTATGCAATGGAAAATGCCAAGGAACAAAAATTAACCATAAATCCGCAAATTCATAACCATATCGTTTTATATCCCTTCCCCTTAAAATCGGTTTTATTATCTCTTTGTTCTTTGGGTCTTTTTTAATTAATTCATCCTTAGTTTTTCCATCAATTATAAAAGCATCGTTAAAACCTGTTTTAATTCCATAATTTATTTTTATATCCCAATCCTTTAAAGGTATTCCAATTTTTTCAATCTTCTTTTTTAAATTTAATTCCTCTGGTGGCGATAAATTAAAGGAATTTTCTTTCAAATCTGATTGCGGTATTTTAAACCTATTGCTTTTTATCCCATCGATAAATCCATTATAATTTTTAATTTTTGTGAAATCCACCGCAGACATTAAATTATCTTTTTTATATCCTTTTTTAAATATCAAAATATTTGTATCCACTGTTGCAGTTTCAAATACCTTTTCCCCTCCAAAATCAATAATTTCCTTTATACTCGTATTTTCTTTAAAGAATTTTCTTAATTTTTCGCCATAATTTGCTCTCATCCATTTATTACTTGTAATATATGCTAAAACTCCCTCATCTCTTAAAATATTATATCCCAACTCATAGAAATAAACATAAAGGTCAGCAACTCCAGTATATGTTTTATAATTTCTTTCAAGTGCGGGTTTTAATTCTTTTATTTTTTCCTGCCTTACATAAGGTGGATTACCTATTACTATATCAAAGCCAGGGTTTTCTCTCCTAAATACATCTGAAAAGTACAACTTCCATAAGAAAAATGGTTTTGACCTTGATTTTTTATACTGCTTCAATTTTTCCAGTGCATCTTCATTTCCTGATTCTATTAGTGTTTCCTCTATGAGCTCCCATTCAAGTTTTTCTATTTTTTCTTTATACTCATTTTTATCCCGTTTAGCTCGGGCATTGAAATATTCTTTATACAATTTTTTGAGCTCTGCAAGTTTCTCCTGTGATTTTTTCCGCCTAATATTTATAGCATCGGACAGTGTAATTTGAGATTGTAAATCATTCAAATTTTTATTTTTTGATTTTTTATATTGATTTTCCAATTTTTTAATATATTCATATAATTCATTTAATTTTTTACTTACTGGTTCAAGTTCCTTCCATTTTTGTTTTAACATCAATTCCTTAGCGGTTTTTTCTAAATTTTCCCTTTCAATTTTCAATTTTTTTAATTCCTCAGGTTCTTTATCTTCTTCTTCGGGAATTTCAAGAATACTATCATCAAAAAGTTTTATTCCTTCAAATTCATCCAACAAACTATTTCCACACATTATTTTATGGTCTAAATTTGGCAATGCCCTTATATTATTTAGGCTATCCTCATCCACCACCAACGATAACCAAAACCTAAGTTTTGTAATTTCCACAGCAGATGAATCAATATCTACGCCGTATAAACAGTTTTGAATAGTTTCCCATTTTAATTTATAAAGTGTCCGGTCTTCCATTTTTGCACTATTCTTTGCTATTAAGAAAGGTGTTAATATAGACCTTGCCTTTACAATCTCATTCATAATCCCAACTGGAAAAGCACCAGAACCAACCGCAGGGTCTGCTATTTTTACGCATCTTAATAGCTCATCAACTTTTTCTATATTATCCAATATGCTTTTTGGAAAGTTTATATTTTTAATTAACTTTATTCGCTCATTTAATAATTTTCTGTATCCTTTTGATAAAACATTGTTAAACTTTTTCATCTGTTCATTTATTTTTTCAAGTTCAATTAATTTTCTTTGATATTCCGAAGTTGAAAATCCACTGAGATATATGAATTTTTCAATATCTTCCCGTGGAATGTCCGTATTCGTTTCCAAATAATTAATCAAACTCTGCTGGCACATATAATGCACTATTTCCCTTGGAGTATAGAATGCCCCTTTTGATTTCCTATCTTTAATCTCCAATAGGTTTTCAAAAACCTTCCCAAGCATTTCAGGGTCAATAGCAACCTCTTTATCCAGTGGTTCATCCTCTTTTATTGTGAAATTATACTTATCAAAGACATTAAAAATTTTTTCAAAAATTCCATTGTCCAATTTTAAATTAATTTCTTTCCAATTGTAGCCCCCAATAGGTTCAAATAGTCCCCCATTTAAGAAAGGGATTTTACAGTCAAAAGGAGAATAGTAATCATCCCTCTGAGTAGATAACGCTTCATAAAATAATGGTTCCAACATCTCCTTAAAGAAATTTTCATATTTGGCATATTCTCCCGCATACAACCTCTTTAAAAAATCTTTTGGACCAGCTCCCCATTCTTTAAACTTCCCAGTTTCAGGGTCTCTTTGAACACCAAGCCAGCCCTTTTTTGGAGAAAGTATATAAATACAATCTGTCCAAGCAATTTCTTAGCGAAATCCACTGTAGAAATCTCTTTTTCTTCAAATTCCTTTTTAATGTCCTTATCACATTCCAATAATTTGTCGAGCTCATCTTTTAAATCTAAAAATAACTCCTTATATTCTTTGAAAAACTCATCGGATACATTTTCAACACTGAATGCTTCTTCAATTTCCTCTAAAGTTGGGTTTTTCTCAGCTATTATCATGCCAAGAAATCTTTCTTTACAGGTATGGTTTGGTTCGTTCTTTCCAACTAAAAAGGAGCACCTTTTAGCAGGAGTAAAACCCTTTTCAATTTTAAAATCTTCTGTAATTTTATACTCCATTTTAACAAATGAAAACCGCCAGTC